>JAOTTW010000037.1 GCA_029864235.1 Candidatus Nitrosopumilus sp. | reverse complement strand
TGCCAATAAATGATAAATATTTACTTATGGTCAGCAGTGAAATCAATACAAACCATCAAGAGATAATTAACAAAGTACTAGATTTAATTAAAAATTATTCCAATATTGACTCTAGACTTTAAGATCACAGTCAGGAAAAAACTTTGTTTTATTTTTCTCTAATCACAGCCAAATTAATTTAAAAACTCTTCAAGTTTTTTTAGGTGTACTCAAAAAAGATCAGAAAATAAGGTTTATCAACACCGATAGAACAATTCCATGTCTGGCTATTAATGACAGAGAGAAGATAATTCAAGACTTTAAAGAGATCATATTGAAAATAGACATCAACACTATTGATGAGACAAACAACAAGCTTGCAGAGATTACCAAAAGAGTCAGAAGGCTATACATTATTGGCAGAGATGAATAGATAAATCTCTGCATTACATAAATGCTAGAAACCATCCACAGACATTTACAGATGTAGATAGACTATACCATATGAATTAAAGGTCGTATTCTATGAACTATCTTTTGTAAATTAGATTCTATCTCATCAGAGGGTTTATTATCAATTTGATCAAGTACGTTCACAAAATCATTGAGAATCTCGTCTTTAGTTGATTTTTTCATAATATATTCATATTTTATCTACTCTAAAAAGATCGTGGTTCTTTTGTTATATTGTTCTTCAGATTATCAGTTTATATATAAATAAAAAGAAATGTATGGAAAAAAATTACCATTTATACTAGATTTCAAAAAATGACATAATCATATCTGCCTAGAAGGATAGTAATCAATTTTTAGAGGTTCCAACACATATCCAAGATTAGAAAGATTCGGTCAGAACAGATAAAGGATGACAACAAAAAATGTAAAGTCTTTCATGTATCATCAATGAGACATTTAGAAAAGGACTAAAATTATAAAATTTGTTCAAACTGTTTTATATTTATTTGAAAAATATATGTGGATATAATCTATCATTTTTATGGTTCGTTATCTATTGCCACGATTGCCATATGATTATGATGAACTTGAACCATTCATAGACACGCAAACTATGGAAATACATCATCAAAAACATCATCAGACATACGTCGATGGGTTGAACAAATCTTTGGAACAAATTGGTGGTGAATCCCATCCAAAATACATATCAACCATACTTTCAGATCTACAAAGTATTCCAGAATCGGCAAGAAGTTCAATAAATTTTTTTGGTGGGGGATTTGAAAATCACAAATTACTTTGGGAAACAATGTCACCAAACGGTGATAAGAATCCTGGTGGAAAACTTGCAGATGCAATTGATGTTTATTTTAACAGTTTTGAGTCTTTCAAAGATGAATTTACAAATAATTCAATATCTATACAAGGTAGTGGATGGTGTTGGTTAGTCTTCAATCAAAGTTATAACAAAATTGAAATCATTACTACATCTAATCAAGATAGTCCTTGGACATTAAGAAAAATCCCCATTTTGGGTTTAGATGTTTGGGAGCATGCGTATTATCTCAAGTATCAAAATAAGAGAGACGAATATGTCAAAGCTTGGTGGAATGTTATAAACTGGGATTTTATTCAAAATAGATTTGCTGAATTATCCCAATGATTACAATTTGGACAAATTCTTTTAAACAAAGTTGAGCTTTTGTGCTCAATGAACAAATATCTAACATATTTAGCAATACTGGCTCTGATACCTTTGTTTACAGCAGGCTTGACTACAGATTACTTTACAGATGCTAATGCTTTGAAATCAAAAGGTGTTGCAACCTCCAAGTATGGTTCTGCAACTAATGTCTGTGGAGATCGCTTGTGCTCTGAAATTCCTGGAGGAAAAACAGCATGGACAAACAAAAGTCCAAGTCAACATGTAACTGTACCAAAAGTTACTTCATCTGCTGAAACTTTCGGGACAACCTCTATGACAGAAAAAGATCTAGGTTCAGTACTTCGATTGTCAAGAGCAAATGTTCCAGCTGAAATTCCAATGCACAAAGGATTCTATAATGGTGGTGATGTTTACTTTATCATCACTGACTCTAGTGATCCAAAACACGCAGAAATAATTACAAAAAATCAAGGTTGGAAAGTAGAGCTAGCCCCTCTTTTGGCAAAAGCGCCTTCCTCAGCACTATCAAAAACATACATGTTTACAAATGGGATAAATGGTGATGGCGTGCATGGTTTCCAAGGTGAAGTTTTCACAAGCACTCCTGCACAACCAGACATTTACAGTGCTTTAACGTCACATGTACATGTTACATGGATTGATGAAAAACAATCAAGAGTACTTGATTCTGAAACCAAAATCTTAGATGCAGCTCAAGGTGGTGAAGTGTCACTTGCAGAAATTCCTGTAGTATTAAACATGCCTCAGATTGTCTGGCCAGATGGTCAGATGATAGTCAAAGAAGACAAAACATTGACTGATGATTTGCCATATGGTGGCGGTCAAGTTCTAGACATTGATACGGAAAAGAAAACTGTGACATTTATTGCTCACCGTGGATGGGGTCCAGATGGAAGAACAATCTATTACATTGTAACAGATGCAACACCTATTGGCCCTGCAAATATGATGGGAGTTATAAATACACCCACATCGGCTAGTTTGATTACAAATGCAGCAGCAGTTGATTTGTATCAATTCAAAAATGGTTTGAAAGGTTCCGGCCCTATGGGATTCCAAGCTGGAATTGCAGCTGGAGCACCAGGTGATGAAAATTACAGTCCCATGTGGAGAATCTTCATGACGGGATGGAATGATCCTTCTAGTGCAAAATTGCTTGAGAACATTGACGATCTGAATGCATACAGACAAGCTGGTTTGATAGACATTGGCATTGCCAGACCAATGGACAGTGATCATATAGTCAACTGCCCATTCATTGATCCTTTCCAATAGGGTCACATTATTTTTTTATTTTTTATTTAATGTACATTTGTTAGTTTTTTAAGGAAAAACTTAACATATCATAAGTGAATTAATAGTTTACTTTATTTTTCTTTGATCAAGTAATAAAGTATGAGTATAGCCGGATTGTATATGCTTAACACTGAAGCATATGACAAAGAAAAAATAAAACAAGCACTAGATATGTTGCTGATAGATAGAAGAAATGAGTTCAGAGAATTAGCGTCGGTTCTTCTTCCAAATCCAAACTCTATAACCACGATGCCACATTGGGAAGAATTTGTTTTAAATTTCTGCCTAGATGTAGAAGAGTCCTTTAAGACATGGTCTGGAAAATCAACATTACAAAAGAGTTCGCCTCAAAAAGCATTGACCATTCTAAGACAACTTTCACGAGATAAAACTTCGATGAATCAATTAAGTCACTTTTTGAACATATCTTACAATCTGTCAGTAGAATTCAAAGAAATCTATAGAAGACTAAAATAGTCAATAGTCTTCTCTTTTGAATTTTTTAGTATTTGAATAATTAAGGCAAATTAATTAAGATAATTTTCATAGTAAATAGTTATTATCATATTCGTAAAATATCAGGTGTGTACTTTATCATTCATTTATAAAGTACAATAATCTCAATTTTTCTGAGGCTAAATAAATTGGCAGATGAAACAAAAGAAGAGCCACTAAAGGTTATAGTACTAGACAAGATTGCAGCATTAGTTACTGCTGCTTTTGGTTTAGTGGCAGCACTGGCGTGGAATGAGGCAATAAAGGCGATATTTAAGGAAATATTTGGAACAGCCGAAAGTATCGGTCCAATGCTGATTTATGCGATAGTTGTTACTATAGCAGCAGTCATTCTAACCATAATAGTTGCAAGAGCAGTATCAAATGCGAAAAAAGCTGTTTGATATTTTTAAATTTTTTATTTTTTTAATCAAAAAATATTGGTGGTTTATCATGTGCAAATAATAGCAATACCCCAGTCAAAAGAACAAACACTGCCATAAAGTAAATAAGTACATGAAACACCCTAATTTTCTTGCTAAAATAATGTCCCACAAACACGATTACAACTCCCATAACAATAATTATGATTCCAAGTGTAATGTTTTCCATATTCTTTTCAAGTTTTTCCCTTACATTAAATTCAAAGCTAATGCTTTTGTGAAGACCATAAAGCATATAATAATTGTTAGGGGCGTTGGTATGATTTTGATATTATTGTTTTATGAGTCAAATTGTATAATAAAACAACATACTCATAACAAAGTATTGGAGAAATAAAAAAGTGGTTTATACCACCTTTTTGTAGTCATGAACTATGAACTCGATAATAATTTCTGAATTGGAAAAGATGATAACCATTAAAGAGTAAAAAAAAAGTATGCCAAAACTCGGATTGGTAGATTTGGAAATTTTATTTTTGGGGATTAATGGGAATGGAGATTTCAATGAAAGGAATATCGAGGATTCTGCCTTAAAAAGACTAGGAGTAGGAAGGATTCTGGACTCTTTGGCATCATTAAAAGACAGAAAGTTGATTGATTTGAATAAAGATGGATCTTTTTCAATAACAAGTTTGGCAAAGCATTATCTATGGAATGACAAAATTCCACTGTGGATAAATATTTTAAGAATTTTAGAAATAAAATCATTTAGCATTAAGGAAATTTCAAGTTTTTTAAGAAAAACAGAAAAAGAAATTGTTGACGAGATTGAAAATCTAAGAAAAAATCAGCTTGTGTTAATGTCACCACAAAGAATGGATTCAAAGATTATCAAAATGTTTGAAATTCTGCCAGAAGGCATAGAAAAATTAGAAACTGTTGAAAAAGAGGGATTTGAAAAACATGGATTAGAGGAAAAAATAAAACCAGATAATCAAATTCTTTCAATAGTCAGCATAGTCATAAAGGAGATCAATGACTCTGAAATAACACCTGAAAAAAAAGAGAAAATTACTTTCAAACTCAATCAAATAAAAGAAAAATTACAAAATCAATTACTTTGATTGAATTTTGTCATGAATTTGAGCTAGAATTAATTCAGCTTTGTTTTTGTTCTCGTAATTATCAAAAGTCTCATCAATGATTGTATCAATTTCATAACTTTTGTCAACTAGAACATTAGCAACATGATCATCAAGAGTTCCATTACCTATCAAATAATATGCAAAGACAGTATTCTTTTGACCAATTCGGTGCAACCTGTCCTCAGCTTGTCTATGAATTGCAGGACTCCAATCCAATTCTGCAAAAATTACATATTTTGCGCGAGTTAGATTAATTCCAACGTTTCCAGCACGAAGTCCAGCTATCATAAGTTTAGATTCTCCTTTTTGGAATTTGTCTATTTGGTCTTGACGTAGTTTATCAGATTGACCACCAATGATAGACACAGGCGAAAATTCAGATAGACTCTCGTGAAGTAATTTGTGAATAACTTTATGATGACAAAACACAACGACGCTTTCTTCAATCTCCATTATGTTTTTTACAAAATTGATTATATGAGGAAGTTTAGCAATTCCTGCAATCTGCCTTTCACTCTGAATTGCTCTCTGATATGAAGCTGATTTGTCAAATGCAGATTCAGCATCCTTTTGTTCTTCTTGTAATTTTGCCCAAATTTTTTCTAGTTCCTCGAAATAATAATCAGTATCAGAATCAATTACCTCCTTGTATCGAACTTTGTCTTTGAGTTCTTTTAGGACATCAGATTTTTTACGTCTTAACATAACATGTTTTTGCAATTCATTACGAAGTGATGCCCTCTTGTTTTCAAGAACTATTGCTTTTCCTTTCTCATTTACATAGCAGAAATACTCGCAAAATTCTTTGAAACTTCCCAGTAGACCTGGTTTAAGAATATCAACTATAGGCCAAATTTCAGAACCACGATTAAAGATAGGAGTTCCAGACAAGCCTATTCTATAAGATACAGATGAAAGCGCAGCCAATTTTTTTACTGCTTTATATTTCTGAGTAGTCTTTGATCTTAAATTATGTACCTCATCACAAACGATAGTTTTGATGTTTAATTTTGAAAGATCTTTCATTCGTTTGTAGAGTAATTCATAATTGATTATGTAAAAATCAGTTTGAGGTAAAGTTTGTGACTTTCCTGTTCGAATAATAGTAGATGTTGGAGATTCATTGTCAATAATTCTACCATTTCTACTTTTTTTCTTAACAAACTTTGAGATTTCTCTTTCCCAATTGTTCAACGTTACTAACGGGGCAACAACTAGTACAGGAAATGTTTGTTTTTCTGTTGAAACATATGATAATGTTTGTACAGTTTTTCCAAGACCCATCTCGTCGGCAAGTAAAGCATTACCAGAAGATTTTAAAAGAAAGTCTAATCCCTCTTTTTGGAAATTAAGTAATTTACCTCTAAACTGTGATCCAGGTTTTGCCTTTTTTAGATTATGTTTTACAGGAGGTAATGTTGGTTTTGGGATAAATGTTTTAACAATTTTTTTTTGCCACGCAGTTTTTGATAAAATTTCAAGAGGATATCTATCCATAATCAATTTAATTTGTTTAACACTTTCAGGACTATCAGGAATAATCACCTCATTGATGTTTTCTCCATACCATGCTTCAGGTACCAGCCTAGAAATCATACCAACAGCTCGCTCACCTGTAACTTTCCAACTCCAGATTTTGGAATATACATCAAGAACATATTCAAGAGTCCCAAAGTTTTCCATCGATGTTGCCATAATTTGTGGATTCAGTGTATTTTTTGCCTTATGAATCTTCATGTTTTAATCGATCATTTGAAGAATTATCAAAAAATAATAATGGTTAAAATATAACATTGTACTTAATATTAGACATTAATTTTTTTATGCTATATTTGAGAAAAACTAATAATTTAGTGAGACTTGCCTACAGGATGTGGTTCGGTGGCCTCATCATGACAATCACAACTGCAAAGATGAGTAGAATGATTGTTTAAGCAATCAATGCATTCATAATGTTTTCTTGTTTCACAAGCACCGCAGATCATTTCTAATAGTAAATTAGACTAGAAAGATTTGAATTTTTTCTATTTTTTGGCATCTAGTACTCTATTTCGCTTCTTTGAAGCAATTTTTCACTAAGTTCCACGTATCCTTGAGGGTCTAGTTCTTTTGCAAAATTTTTGTCAATATTGATAAGATAAATTGAATGAAGGTGAGCATTAAGAATATCATCATAGTCTATAGGTGGATTTTTGTAATATCGATCACAAAAACTCTTTATTTTTTTGACATCTAATTCTTTTCTGGCATTTGGTGGAAGGAGAAATATTTTTGGTATTGGAACAAGTCCAATTACTGGAGTTGCTAATGAAAACTTTGAACAGAATTGACTGTATCTAGAAATTTTGCTCATAATTCTTGCTGCATAGTAATCAATTGTATCCAATGCATGATCAGGAGGAGTAAATCCAGTTTCAATTTCTATAATTGTATTTCCGCCGCCTTTTTTTGCAAAAATATCACAAACCAAGATGTCAGAGACTTGTTTTTCTACTTCTACAACATAACCACGTGCAATAAGATTTGAAGCACATATCAACTCCAAAACAGAATGATTAATTTTCACAAGATTTTTTTGATACATTTCAATTAGTTGTTGTCTAACATAGTTTAGCTTTGGCAAGTCATTTTCAGAAAGATTTTTTGATAGTCTATCAGTTATCTCATAAACATCATTACGGAATTTTTCTATATCCATGTATACAGAAATACCTCATTGCAGGGGTTTAAGAACCTGAAGGAGTTTTAGAACTTGACAAATCCATTTGAAAATAATTTACCATAAATCAAATTGGTCATATATGATCTTAAAATCAAGTATTTATTGAATTCCAGGCGGAGAATAATTCTAATATGGTGTGATGTCCTGCCTCGCAAGAAATTTGGTTTAACATATGGATAATTTATCAGTTCTACGTCTGGTTTATAATCAAAAATACAGTATGGATGGTATGCAAATAGACATACCACTTCCCTGTCCATCATGTGGTGGCAAAATGTACTCAGTAAGTTATGAAACATCACTTTCAATTCTTAAAAAAAGAATCTGGCATGTATGCAAAGAATGTGATTTTGAAAGAAATTCTGAAGATTTTAAGAAATCAATTTGCTGTGCATGATACTATGTTTTATTTGTCTAAACAATTTTTAAGTCAATTTGCACACAAAAAATCAATTGAAAATATACCACAAATCGACATGCGTTACATGTAAAAAAACAATAACAGATATAGAAAGAATGTATGCAGATATTGAGAAAAGAGACTTTTTCAAGGAACCATTTTCAGAAATAGAGTTAACAAAGATAATTAAAATCACCGGAAAAAAACCAATGGAACTTATCAGAAAAAGAGACAAAATGTATAAAGAATTAGACTTGGAAAATAATAAAAAATCAGATAAAGAATTAATCAAATTAATGGTGAAATATCCAGGATTAATCTTGCGTCCGATTGTAGTTATAAAAAACAAAGTACATGCTGGAAAAATAGATGTAAAGAATTTAAGATAATCTATGATGGATTCTCTTGTTTGAAAATTCTTATTGCTTCCAAGTGAGAGCAGTTTGCCTTTAGTCCTTTTCCATGATGAAATTTGTAAAAGTTTCTAAATCCGTGGCATTCACATGTGTCAGATGTTACAAAATAAGATTTGTTAGGATCAGAGGAGGATTTTATCTGAAACAAATCATCTTCAATTTGAGCTACACTCCCACTTTCAACAAGTTTCTTTGCTTTTCTTATAGTGTTCACACTCAATATGATAATGTTTCATCATTTTTTATTTAATTTTTTCATCACATTTGCCCATTCTTCATTATCTTGTGCCATTGCATTTTCATATAGAAGATCAAATGTCCATGCAATGATCTCACTCCAAATTGCCTTAAGGGATTCATCATCAGTCCAAATAATACTGGCCTTAACTGCATTCATTGCAAGAATATTATTTACATTTTTTGTGGGATTTTTGTTCCATTTTGCAAGTACCCTATCACAAAATCCTAGTATTTCAGGTTTTGTTAAAACGAGTTTGTCTGGATCAAAAGTTTTACTTTTTGCCATATTTTATCAATCTTCAACATAATTATAATATTTATGAAAAATATTCATACATTCATAAATATTTTAATGATATAATGAGTACTAAATATAATGACACAGTACTCTGTCACAGTAAATCTTTAGGATTCACCTATTTTGCTGAGAGATTTGTTTCACTCTTGTTATTTCTAACAATTCATTGATTTACGGTGTTGTAATTATTATAAACTGAGTTGTTTAATTTCAACTATTGGCATTAAAGAAATATGTTGCCACCAGATTGGCAACGATGTTTGGAGTCTTGATGGTGACTCTTCTTCTAACAATTTCTTTAGTAGGTTCTAACATGGATGCCATTCTAAAACAAGGGATTGTTTTTCAGGTACGTGCAGAAATTACAGAAAACTCGTCAATCGCTGAAAGCTTTTCAACAGTAGAAGAATTTGAGGTATTTATTCAAAATCAGATAGAACAAAGAATCAAGGTGCTGGGTTTGAATGAACCATGGTACTCACCACAAAGAATAGGATTAACCATGTACAAGATATTACTTTTAGATTTTGGACATGCGACATTTCTAACAAGTGATTCAGGATCTTCAGATGTAAATGAGATAATTTTAGAAAAATTGCCTAGAACAATTTTACTTTTTACAACTGCAACTATAATTATTTCAATAATTGGAATTTTTCTAGGAGCACTGTCAGGTAGTAAAGTAGGGTCATGGATAGACAGAATAACATCGAGTTTTGCAATTATAAGCTCTAGTTTTCCTGTATGGTGGATTGGAATGCTAATGATATTTTTGTTTGCATTTGTCTATCAGATATTTCCTGCAAGGGCCACACCTTCAATTCCACCTTCAGAACCAGGATATATTATTGCACTCTTATACCATATGACATTACCATTAATTACAATTGTTTTGATAGGATTTGGATCATGGGCATATTTGGTTAGAAATTTTATGATTGGAATTATGCAAGAAGATTTCATTATTGCAAAAAAAACAATGGGGGTCAATCAGAAGAAGATTATTTATACACATGCATTAAAAAATGCAGCACCTCCAATCATCACCATTTTAGCTCTTAGTCTATCAGGCTCTTTGGGTGGTGCAATAATTACAGAAGCAGTTTTTGATTGGCCAGGTATGGGAAGACTCTATTTTGAAGCAATTACAGTGATGGATCTCCCAGTAATCATAGGTTCGACATATATTTTGACGGTGTTTTTCCTAGTTAGCATATTCATCGCAGATTTACTTTATGGATATTTTGATCCAAGGGTCCGTACGGGCAACTAACCCTCAAAACATAAGGGCAAGGATTATCTTTTTCAATACAAGTCAAAATATCATTTTTGAAAATCATGTGACATATTATAATTGGAAATAAACGTGCTTCTCTTATGAGTTTAGAGATACCCATAATAGATTATATCGATACTGATCTTAATGCCATTTCTAGTTAAACAACAATTGTTGAAGCAAAACGAAAAATGATAGAATTGGGCGTGGATAGTATTCTTGTTTTAAGAGATAATTTGATTTCTGGTATAGTAACCCAGGCAGATATTATGAAAGCAATCTCAAAGGAAGTCAGAGTTTCAGACACTGTTGAGTCCATTATGTCCAAACCCCTAATCACTATTGGGAATGTTGCAAATGTGGGACAAGCAATAAAAATGATGAAAGAAAATAAAATAAGAAGGCTGGTTGTAAAAAAAGATTCTGATATCATAGGTACCATTACGCAAAAAAAGATTTTTGGAGTCATTCTAGCAAAGCATTTGAGATTCCTGAGCTGGAAATGCCTAAACATATTAAATGTCCATATTGTTCATCATTGTTTCTGAAAAAAGGAGATCTTTCAAAACACATTGAACAGATTCATATAGGATATAGTGTTTTTCAAGGAAATTTTTCACGGGTTGAAGATTTAGGAAGTATTAGTCCTCCAGATAATTATTCCAAATCTTTATGAGAAATTTTTAAACTTTTCTTGAGAAATTAATTCAACTCTAAATATATTAGTCCAATTCATCCAAAGACACTTCTTTATATTCTAAATCAGTATCCAATGTAATCTGTTCAAAATTAATTCCTTTACACTGCGGACATTCTGTAATGTTTGTCACTCCTGCTTTTTTTGAAAACACATCACCACGTGATTTGCAAACCTTCATTTCACCCAAATTTCTTTTGTAGAATGTTGGAAAAATGCTTTTCATCATAGACAAGAACGGTTTTTTTCAAATTCAAAATATTTTCAAACGTATTTAATAATATCTGATGTCATTCTATAGCATTAGATTAAAGTAGGATTTCAAAAATATTCTAAGCAATCAGAGAAAGTAAAAAGTTTTGTTAATGAATCTCAGAATTAGAAAACAAATTCAAATCTTCTTTCTTTGTATGCAGGATTTAGTTTTCCTACTATTGGAATTTTGTTTCCACAATATCTACATTTATTATTTTCATCAAGATTCCATTCCAAAATATCAAAATTATATCTCCTAACAACAATTTTTTTGCATTCATGACAATAAGTATGCTCTAATGGATGCCCTGGAACATTACCAACATATACATATCTTAAACCTTCTTTCTTTGCTATTTCATGATGTTTTTCCAAAGTTTGAACAGGAGTAGGTTCAAACTCCATCATTTTGTATGACGGATGAAATTGTAAAAAATGAATTGGGATATCTGGTCCAAATTCATCATACACAAACTTGCAGAGTTTTTTTGCATATTCTAAGTTGTCTCCAACTTGAGGAACAACCAAATCTGTTATTTCTACATGAATTTTCGTTTTATCCCGAATTTCGATTAATGTGTCAAAAACTGGCTGAGAATTCGGTATTCCTACATATTTCCTAACAAATTTTTTTTCTCCATTTCCTTTAAAATCAATTGTTATGCTATCTAGAAATTCATTCATCATTGAAACTGATTCAGGTGTACCATAGCCGTTTGAAACAAAGATGTTAAACAATCCTTTCTTTTTTGCCAAGATCCCACAATCTCTTGCATATTCTAAAAATATGCTAGGCTCATTGTATGTGTATGCAATTCCATGACATCCCCTTTGAATTGCATTATCTACAACTTCCTCAGAGGCAATATCTACGCCTTCAATTTTCCTTCTTTGACTGAGATCAAAATTGATGCAATATTTACACAACCAATTACACCCAGTTGTTCCAACTGAGAAAATCTTGCTTCCAGGCATAAAATGAGTTACTGGTTTTTTCTCTATTGGATCAATATGGGCTGCTGCAACTTTTCCATATACATAAAGAACAAGTTTTCCATTCTCATTTCCTCTGATTCCACATAAACCAATTTGATCCTCGCCAAGTTCACAATAACGAGCACATGCTAAGCACTTTACTTTGTGATTTGCTAATCTTTGATAAAGTACTGCTTCCTTTTGCATTCTTATATTTACACGGCTTTTGACATAAATAGATAGTTAATTATCAATTTTAGAAATGAAACCGCTAAACTTTTGATCTTAATTACAATGTTTTCGGTATTAAATCCAATATTAAATGAAACCGTCAAAACTAATACGTATTAAAACAATTTAAAATTATTGCAAAAATTTACAAAACATTCATGAGTTTTTTAATGCATTGTTTTTGGGAGATAATTAAACTGGTTAACTTTATTTCAAGATTTGTAATTCTATCATATTTGTGCTATCATTAATTCTCCGAAATTCCAAATTTTCCAAAAAGTGGAACAAAAGCATATCCGGGTTGATTTTTAATTTCAATAATACCTTGTGGTGTTTTTTTAAACAAAATTAACGACTGAACAAATTCTCCAACTGGAGCAATCAATAATCCATCTGTGGATAATTGTTCAAATAATGGAGGGGGGACTTTTTTGCAAGCAGCAGTAATAATTATTCTATCAAAAGGAGCTTCTGTTGGAAGCCCTAAACTACCATCTCCTAAAATTACATCTACATTGTGAATTTCTAATTTATTCAAATTTTCTTTGGCAAATTTTACAAGTTTTGAATGTCTGTCAATTGAAAAAATTTTTCCATGTCCTACCAAAAAAGAAAGAATGGCAGATTGCCACCCCGAACCACTGCCTACCTCTAAAATTTTTTGTCCTTCAAAGACATTTAACCACTCTGTCATTCTGGATACCACAGCAGGTTGAGATATAGTCTGATTTTTCATCAAAGGTATCGGCATGTTTTCGTAGGCAATATCAAGAAAAGATTTTGGGACAAATTCATGTCTAGGACTATTCCTAATTGCCAATTCCACTTTATTGTCATTAAGAAAACCTGAAATTTTCATAATTTTGATCAATTTATCGATCTTTGATTGATAATTGTCATCGGTTTGAATTTTGTTCAATTATTTCACTAATTATTTTACGATCATACCGGAATTTTTGAATTATAAAGTATTTCATTAAAAATACTTTAGAAAACCTGTTTTTGGATCTCTTTTTCCCTTGATCCTAGAAGATTATATCATTTTTTGAAGTAATGGTTCATTTGCATAAATTACTATAATTAATTTCAAATTCTTGAACAGAAATGATTCATACTCTAATTCTGAAATTTTTTTGGAACTGATAGTAACAATATTAGATTTTATAGTTAGAACTCATGTACAATTTCATCTATTGGCCTCCTGCTAGTAATTTCAGGAGTTTCGTTAGAAATCCCTATAGGAAGAATAGCAATCGGTTTTAGATTATCTCGTAGTTGTAGAATTTGTGATACTTTATCCTCATCAAATGAACCTATCCATACTGATGAAAGTCCTAAACTATGGGCTGCAATTTGAGTATAGGCACATGAAATAGTAGCATCTTGAATGCAAAACAACTCCTCTCCTCTCAGGCCATAGTCTATACTGCATTTTTTTGGATCAGCACAAAATACCATCACTAGTGGAGCCTCATTGATGTATCCCTGTCCATGAGCAGCTTCGACCAATTTTTCCTTCTCTGTATCTTTGATTATAAATATTTGATATGATTGTAAATTACCTGAAGAAGGCCCTTTTGTAGAAGCCTTGATCAATGCATTAATTTTATCTTCAGATATCGGAGTTTCTTTGAATGCACGAACTGAATGCCTTGAAGATATTAAATCAAGAAAATTATTCTCATTCAATATAATTCAACAAAACCTGATAAAGATTAACTAATTGATAATTATCAAATTTGATAAGAGTCATAGAAAACCACAAAAATCTGTATCAGTTAATTTTCTACGGGTTATTTTACAATCAAATTGATATGTTGGATTTGTGAAGTGCTAATTAAAGACAGTTCCCAGTAATTTTTCTTTAATTACACCTTTTATTTTTGCCTAATAACTATGATGTCATAATTTATGCTAATGTAAATTTAGTTATCTCTCTATCAATATCACCAAAAGTAATCTTTTTTTCAAAAATGATTCCATTCCTGGCAGGAATTTTGCATGTTTTATGATCTTTTCTGCCTGAATTAACAATGGTTTTTAAAATAGTCTAGTTTTTGAAGTTAGTTGTGTGATCAACTCAAGGATTTATAATTATAATTACAAATCATTATCTTGTTATTTTAGTTACACTGGAGTTCATCTGATAATTGTTATAATATCATATTTTCTCATCAATACATGGAATTTCAATTATTTGAGTGTAAAATGATGAATTTGAAGAGTGGTATAATTACATGAACCTTGATTCAAAGGTGAGAACAAGATAATGAGTAGCACTACAGTAAGTGAAATTAAAAAAGAATTTCTTAAGAGTAAGATAGGGATAACCGGTATCATCATTTTGGCAATTTTAGTCATTACGTCAATAGGTACAATGACTGCGATTCCAGTTGACACATTCAAAGAATGGAATAATCCCAGTAATTGGATTTCATATCCAAAAGTA
>JAOTTW010000036.1 GCA_029864235.1 Candidatus Nitrosopumilus sp. | reverse complement strand
CAGTAGCATTCATCTTGGCAATATTTCTGACAAACATAGCAGTATCAAAACAGATGAAAACGAAAAAAGAATCACTTGGAAAAATAAAAACCGAATCAGAGTTTGAAATGGGTATTTCTGAAACAAAAACTAACTTAAAACAAGTATTACATGAATCCATTACAGGCAAAGCCATAGTAATTCTCCTTGGAAGTATCATTATTGGATATGTAATAGGAGAAGAGGGATTTAGCTCAATTAGTATTGTTTTTGATGAATTATTCACAGGCGCTATTGTGATTTTTCTCATAGAAATGGGAATAATTGCAGGTCAGAGACTAGATGACATTAAAAAGGTTGGAATATTTTTGACCACATTTGCTATAATCATGCCTACTTTTAATGGAATTATAGGAGTGTTAGTAGCAACTGTACTTGGCTTGAGTCTTGGTGGTGCAGTGATGTTTGGATTATTACTGGCAAGTGCATCCTTTATTGCAGCACCTGCTGTTTTACGCCACGCAATTCCTCAAGCAAAACCCAGTCTTTACATCACATCAGCTTTGGGAATTACATTTCCTTACAACATTATTGTGTTATTGCCAATAATGTTTATGGTATCATCTTTAGTACATAGTGATGAAGCGATAGACTTATTCTATTATTTGACACAGGTATTGGTATGAAACTTTACAATGTAAAACTCTTGACAGTAACATGCGAGATACTAGCTCAAAAAAATGTAATTGATATTTTATCAAAACACAACATTACAGGATATACCACATATGAAGTCGAAGGAAACGGTGCACGTGGCTTACGTGGACAAGGACTCAAAAATGAAAAAAATGTCAAAGTAGAAGTAATCATGCAAGAAAAAAAATTACAAGCTGTTGTAGAAGAAATTGCAAGAACATTGTTTACAAACTTTGCAGTAGTTTTGTATGTAAGTGATGTTGGTGTTATTCGAACAGAAAAATTTGTCTAGCAACAATTCTCATCATTGCACAAGACTGGAATCTTTTTGCTTTCTCTTGTAATATTTGAGATCAACTCAGAAAGCTGATGATTAGAAATGCTATACATTGCCTTTTTTCCTGCATCTCTTGATTTTACTATTCTGCATTTTTTCAGAGTTTTTAGATGGTGTGATATGAGTGGTTGATCTTTTTTTATCTTGTCTACAAAGTCACTCACACACAATTCATTATTTTTCTGAAGCATCTCTAGAATCTCAAATCGTGTTTCATCGCAAATACACTTTAAAAGACTAATTCCATTCATATCAATCTAAATTTATATAAACTAATATTTATATGATTGTGTGAAAGAACTAAAAAAAATACTTTTTGTGTGCGTAGAAAATGCTGGTCGTAGTCAAATTGCAGAAGGATTTCTTCGAGAATTTGCTCCACATATTGATGTCGTTAGTGCCGGTACAGAGCCAAAATCTCAACTCAACCCAATTGTGGTAGATGTAATGAAAGAGATTGGAATTGACATTACAAAACAGAAACCAAAAGAGTTGACAAAAGATATGATTGCTCAATCTATTATTGTAAACATGGGATGTATGGACCGCAATTCTTGTCCAGCACTATTTGTAAAAGATGTAATTGACTGGAATATTTCAGATCCTAAAGACAAAGAAATTGCTCAAGTAAGAGAGATTCGTGATCAAATAAAAAATCAAGTCTTGAAACTTGTAAAAAAATTAGAGAAACAATTATGACCTATTCTAATCTTCAAATCTTTATTGTAGAGCTTGTTGGCACATTTATTCTTGTAATGTTTGCAACAGGTTCAATTGTATATGATGTTAAAATTGGTGGACCTTATGGAGTATGGTTTGCAGCAGTTGCACCCTTTATTGCATTAATCATTGGGGTTTATTCTTTTGGAAAAATTTCGCTTGCTCATTTTAATCCAGCAGTTACAATTGGTTATTACATCACAGGACACATTTCAAAAACTCAAATCATTTGGTATTTTACAGCTGAAATCATTGGAGCAATTCTTGGTTCCATGTTTGTGATGAACTTTATTGGAAAAGAGGCAGATCTTGGCGCAAATGCTCCAAACTATAACTATTCCATACTTTTGATATTTCCAGTTGAGGTGTTAGCATCCGCATTACTCATGGCAGTAATATTTACTGTAGTGTACACAAAGGGATTGAGAGGATTTAGTGGAATTGCCATAGGCGGAATAGTTGGACTTGATATTTTCTTTTTATCATTTATCTCTGGGGCTTCAATGAATCCTGCAAGGGCATTAGCTCCTGCTTTGTTATCTGGCATACTGGAAAATCTTTGGCTATATTGGAGTGCCCCCTTTGTTGGAACAATGATTGTTGCATTTTTGTTTAGAAAAAAATTTGAGATACAAAGAAAACATGAATTATGACAATTTCTATATCGAATTAAAAAATCCTTTAATGTTCTACTCGTGAAAATATGAAAAATCTGTTGAACATATTCATAAATTTGTGCCTAATAATTCCAATTATTTGGTCATTTACGAATAATAATGACCTAGTTTAGACCAATGATATTGAGAAATTCCAAGTTATTCCTTGATTCAAAAAAGGTGATTCCATCAGGAGTAAACAGCCCTGTCAGATATTTTGAGCCTTATCCATTTTTTACAAAAAAATCTGATGGCGCATACATTTGGGATGAAGAGAAAAAAAAATACATTGACTTTTGCAATGGCTATGGTGCATTACTCTTGGGACATCGAAGAAAAGAGATCATACAAGCAGTATCAAAGCAACTAACTCTGGGAACTCTGTATTGTACTCCTACTCAATCAGAAATTGAGCTATCTAATCTCATCATTGATAATTTCCAATCAATTGACAAAATCCGTCTTGTAAACACCGGTGGTGAGGCCACAATGACTGCAATTCGTCTTGCTCGTGGTTACACAAAAAAGAAAAAGATCATAAAATTTGAAGGATGTTATCATGGTGCACATGACTCTGTACTTGTAAAAGCAGGTTCTGGTTCTGCACATTACGGCATTTCTGTATCTGATGGAGGACTAGATGAAGTATCAAAAAATACCTTGGTTGTTCAATATAATAATGCTGAAGAATTTGAAAAGACAATTAAAAAAAATAAAGATATTGCAGGTGTAATTATAGAACCAATTCTTGCAAACATGGGATTGATTTTACCTGAGAATAATTTCCTGTCAGACATTAGAAAGATTACAAAAGAAAACAATATCCCATTAATCTTTGATGAAGTGGTAACTGGATTTAGAGTGTCATCGGGTGGCGCACAAAAGCACTTTGGAATAAAACCTGACATTACTACACTTGGAAAAGCTTTGGGTAATGGATTTACGATTGCTGCAGTAGGTGGCAAAAAGGAAATTATGGATATGTTATCTCCTGAAGGTAGAGTATATCAGGCAAGCACATTTGCTGGAAATCCTGTTTCAGTTAGTGCTGCAATCAGTTCTATTAAAACAATAAACAAAATCAAAAACAAACTATATTCCAAGCTTGAAAAATACAATCTACAATTTACTAGAGCACTTGATGACATGGCAACTGACATGAATATCCCACATCAAATCAATTCCACAGCATCCATGTTTCAGATTTTCTTTACAAACAAACCTATTGTAGACTATCCGTCATCAAAGAATGCTGATGCAAAAAAATTCCAAAAAATATTTCATGCTCTCTTAAAGCAAGGAATATTTATTGCGCCATCACAATTTGAGGTAGTCTTTTTCTCTGATGCTCATAATCGAACTGATCTTAACAAAGCACTTGATGCATATCATGTTGCACTGAAGTCGGTGAAGAATTGAAATACGTAATTGGAGCAAGAGGAAGCCAATTATCTCTTGCCCAAACAAACTGGGTAATTGAAGAACTCAAAAAAGTGCACACTCAAATTAAATTTGAAATTAAACCAATAACTACAAAAGGTGACACAGATGCAAGACCATTATTTACTATTGATCAAAAAGGAATCTTTGAAAAAGAGATTGACAGAGCAGTTACTCAAAAACAAATAGACTTTGCTGTACATAGTCTAAAAGATGTTCCATCCAAACTAGATGAGAATCTTATACTTGCATGTATTCCAAAAAGGGAAATGGTAAATGATGTGTTTATTTCATCTGATGACTCTACTCTTGATACAATTAAACCCGGTTCCGTGATTGGTACCAGCTCACTTCGCAGAGCAGTACAAATCACAAGAAAGAGACCTGATGTTACAGTAAAACCAATTCGTGGAAATATTGAAACTAGAATAAAAAAAATATCTAGTGAAAACTATGATGCTATAGTCTTGGCTCAAGCAGGAATAACCCGATTGGGAATTGATGTGTCTTTTTCTCCATTATCAATCGATGATTTTTCACCTTCTCCTGGACAGGGTGCTCTTGCAATTGTATCTAGAAAAGATGATGATGCGACAATTGCAATGCTAAAAAAAATTGAAGACTTTGATTCTAGATTGGAGACAGAGGCAGAGCGTACACTTTCTGATTTTGTGGATTCTGGATGCAGATTTCCAGTCGGGGCATATGCAAAATCAAAAGGTGATGAAATGAGCATTGCAGTAAGTGCATTTTCAGTTGATGGGAAGCAGTCATTAATTGTTAAAAAGACTGGGAGCAAAAATGATCCTTATTCCCTAGGAAAAAATGCAGGAGAGGAATTACGCAAGAATGGCGTAAATGAACTTGCGTTAAATTGGAGAGAAAAAGTGGAGGAATGGAACAGTAAATGACAGGTAAAGTCTATCTTGTAGGAGCGGGTCCTGGAGACAGCAAGCTAATCACGTTACGTGCAGTAGAATTGATTCAAAAAGCAGATGTTGTACTTTATGATAGATTGGTAAGCAAGAAAATAATCTCTATGATTCCAACAAAAACTGAAAAAGTCTATGTTGGTAGAGCAGTCGGCGATGATACTACCCACCAAAATACAACAAATGACCTGATGATAAAATATGCACAATCTAAAAAAAATGTTGTTAGACTAAAGGGTGGTGATCCAATTATCTTTGGAAGAGGTGGCGAAGAAGCCGAGTTTCTCAAATCACACAAAGTAAAATATGAAATTATTCCAGGAATAACCTCTGGAATTGGTTCTGCCACTTATGCTGGAATCCCACTGACACATAGAAAACATGCATCATCTGTTGTATTTGTAACTGGACACGAAGATCCTGAAAAGAAAAAAGAAATTGTAAAATGGAAAAGACTCGCAAAGTCAGTTGATACAATTGTTATAATGATGGGCCTGTCACGAATTGATGTAATCTGTAAACAATTAATCGCAGGAGGCATGGACAAAAAAACTCCTGTTGCTGTAATTCAAAATGGCACTACCCCACAACAAAAAATGATTACAGGAACAGTATCTGACATTGCAAAACTTGTAAAGAAAAACAAGATTACTCCTCCAACTAATATTATAATAGGAAAGGTAGTTGAGTTATCAAAAACAATAGGATGGAAATAACATGCTTGATGGAAAGATAATTGCAATTACTCGCTCAAAAGATGATGCCACCGAATTCATTGAACTTGCACAAAAAAATAATGCAAAACCAATATCCCTACCTACAATTGAACTTGTAAGCAAGGGGGAGCAAATTGTTGATGAATTTCTAGAATCTATTGAAAAATATGATCCGGACTACTCTGTGTTTATGAGCTCAAAGGCTGTAAAATTACTCTTTGATACTGCAAAACAAGTAGGCAAATTAGAGAAATTACAATTGGCAGTTGCAAATACAATGGTAATGTCAGTTGGCCCCAAGACTACTGAAACACTTGAAAATGAAGGAATTAAGGTAAATTATCAACCTACTACATACTCTTCAGTTGGCGTTGGTGAGGAATTTACCCGAATTCACGCAATTGGAAGAAAGGTAATCGTTCCACGTAGTGGTGCATCAACTCCATTTTTGAAAGAACTGCTAAATAAAATTGGAATTGATGTAATGGAGATTCATCTGTATGATGTATGTGCATTTCGTGATACTACACAGTGGAATGAATTCCGGGACCTGTTCTCTCGTGGTAAAGTTAATGGTGTGGTTTTTACTAGTGCATCTTCTGTTCGTGGATTTTTTGAGATCATGTCAAAAGACTATGACGAAAACCAACTTTTAGAGAATCTTCAAAAGATATACGTTGTTGCAATTGGACCATTTACAGCTGACGAACTAAAAAAATTCAAAGTACAAAATACCGTATCCCAGGTTCATACTGTATCTGGCTCTTTTGATACTCTTAAAGAGGCTCTTTCAAATTAAAACCTGAGATCATTATTGACTACAAATTATGTTGGATGGATCTAATTTTAACATAATAACTTGAAACAAAACAATTCCTATACCCAAAAAATTAGGATCACTAAAAAAAGATCAACATTACAGTTTAATCTTAACCTAGTTTTAAATCAAGTTAACTCATCTAAGATCTGTTTCAGATAATTTGATCTCTTGACAGTTGTAGATCTGGTTTCATTTGTGGTATTATAAAACTCGATCTATTCAATTGAATAAATATTTAATATACCCTTAATTTATCAGAGCTGTAGTGAAGTATCTCTTATTACTGCCATTAATTTTAGGAGTTTTGGTTATTGGTAATGTATCTAATTCTTTTGCTCAAATAGAGTCAGTAAATGTTGTTGAAAATAAACTTGTAACTTTAATCGGTGAGGGTTATGATCCTGATGCAGATGATCTAATTTTTAGATGGGTTCAAATTTATGGTGAATCTGTAACCCTGTCATCTTATACTGTACCAGAGCCTACCTTTATGGCACCTGAGGTTAAAAATGGCGAAATCAAGGTTCTGACCTTTGAAGTTACAGTTACTGATCCATTTGGAGCAAGTGATTCTGCTATTGTTGAAATTGTTGTAAATCCTGTAAATCATGCACCATCAGTTGATGCAGGAAAAGATCTTGTTGCATTACCCTCTGTTAATGCAATGACTGTAATTCCAACCACATCGGATCCAGATGGTGATATTTTGTCTTACAAATGGGAACAATTATCTGGACAAATTGTAGATTTGTCATCCACTCGCCAGAAATATCTTACGCTTCTTCCAATGTTCTTTGATTATTCACAGGTTGAACCACTAGTTTTTCAAATCACTGTAGATGATGGATTTGGCGGCACTGATAGTGATACAGTAAGCATATTCCCATTTACTGGTCTATTAGACAATAAACGAATCTCAATTGATGCTGGTCCACTCCAAACAGTTAACGAAGGACAACGAGTAACCCTGAATGTTACTGGAGAGACATTGGATGGCACACCAATCCGTTATTCTTGGGCTCAGCTACTTGGAACCCCGGTAACACTTAGCTCATTTAATGGCGATAGAGTCGAGTTTATTGCACCTGAAATAGGTGATAATGAAGAACTCTTGTCATTTCTAGTAACAGGTTATTCTTCTGGAAATGGTTGGGCAAATGATTTGGCACTAGTAAGGGTTGTTCCATCTAACGGCCCTCCTGTTGCTGATGCAGGAGATGATAAACAAGTTCTTGAAAATGTTCTTGTAAAATTGGAAGGAACTGGTACTGATCCAGACGGTGACAAACTGAAGTATTCTTGGTCTCAAAAGTCTGGAATGGATGTTAAAATCTATGAACGAGCATCATTTTCAATTTACTTTATGACTCCTCATATTACTGCAAATTCTGAGCAACTAGTCTTTGAACTTACTGTAAATGATGATCATGGCAATTATGACACTGATGATGTAAATGTCACTATTAGCAAAACCAATTTCCCACCAAGAGCTTCAGCTGGTCCAGATAAGAGGGTAATTGGCGGAACCCAAGTAACTATTGTAGGAAGTGGAGTTGATCCTGAAGGTCTACCACTCACATATTCATGGAAACAAATCTATGGTGACACTATAACATTTGACAAGTCAAGTCCAACATTTACCTTTACTTCACCTAACGTATCTCCAGCTGAAACAAAACGCTTAGGATTCCAGTTAACTGTAACTGATTCTGAAAACCAAAGTGCATCTGATCAAGTTGTAATATTTATAGTCCCAGAAAATGGCGTTCCAATTGCCAATGCAGGTCCTGATAGAACCGTTAATGAAAATACAATGGTTGACTTGATATGTACTGGAAGTGATCCTGATGGTGATATTATTACCTTCTCATGGTCTTCATTGTCTGATGTTGAGTTCGCAAACAGTTCCAGTCCAGTAACTTCAATAAAGGCTCCAAGCGTTGTACAAGACTCCAAGATTACCTTGACATGTACTGTTACTGATGGAAAATTGTCATCCTCTGACAGCATGACACTTACTGTAAAGAATACACTAAATCTAGACATTGTGGCTGATGCCGGTGTTGACCGAATTGTAAATGAAAATATCAAAATATCTCTAGATGGAAGAAAGAGTTATGATCCAGAGAACCAAAAACTTTCATACATGTGGACACAAGTTGGAGGAGAAAAAGTAACATTGTCCTCTGCAACTTCAACTACTCCATCATTTACAACCCCCATAGTCGCTAACAATGAAATCAAAGTCCTAACCTTTGAACTCAGAGTATATGACGACAATGGAAGAGAAGATACTGATACTGTATTGATTACAGTTGATCCAGTCAATGCTGTACCTGAAGCATCAGCATCTGCAATACAGTCATAGTCTTGATATAAAATCCTGGGATTTAGTTTTCATCTTTTACAATCATTGTTGATAATTCAAACTAGTCGCTAACTTTTAAATTCATGACACTACAAGAATAATTCAAAAATTTTTACTGTTATCATATGTGTGATTTAATACAAACTAATAGAAATTGAGCAACTATGTAATTGAATCAAAGATGTATTATCTTGGGAAAGTATCAACTTTAATTTAAAACATAAACAATAATCAAACTATGAATAAATTTGAAATTGATGAAATCCTAGAATATGTGAGCCAAAAGTATGATGAAAATGTTCCACGTGCTGTAAGATTTGTAGTAAGAAAAAAGGTAAAGATGATTGAAAAGTTTGAAGTTGAAGAAATGCCTAGTTCTTTAAGAAATTGTACTGTAGAGCAATACATAACAATAATCAAAGATGCATTAAAACAAGGAACTCTCAAGTTTTAAAAAGATATGCCATTTGATAGATAGAAATGGGTTATACAACTTTTGACAAGTAAAATATTAGTTAGCATTTAAAAGACGATGGACTTGATTATTGTAGAAAATGTTTCTAAACTCCCAAAATTACATTTGTAACTTATTGAATAATCCCAACAATACTCCAAAATTTAACAAAACAAAGATTACAATCCATGATTAATACTTGATGTAATTGAGTGTTGCACCTTCAAGGGATAAAATAAAAATAGGAATACTGGTGCAGATAGTACAAAAACAAGATCAACGTACAGGAAAACTAACCGAAGGTAAAGTTAAGAGAATTCTTACATCAAGCGATTCTCATCCTCATGGAATCAAAGTTGAATTAGACAATGGAAAAATAGGACGTGTTCAAAATATACTATAATTCAACAATATCTTTGGAATTTCTTTATGTGTGGACTGTAATTCTAATAGTTGTAATGTCTGCCAATGCATATCTGATATATCTGAAATTAATAAAGTCTCAGAATTTTCTGTTTAGCTCAACTCTAGAGATAAGCTAAAGCTATTTAGCTGGGCCTATTTTTCCTCATGTATTTATAATATAACAATGTTATAGCTAACATGTCTACTGAAAATCTAAACATGGATTATTCAAAATATGATTTTAAAGATTCAACCAATTTGTATGTCCATCTAAGCAAAAAAGGTCTCTCAAAAGAAACTGTCATTGCCATTAGTAAGATGAAAGATGAACCACAATGGATGCTTGATTTTAGATTACGTTCTTATGAAATTTTTATGAAAAAACCAATGCCAACTTGGGGCGGTGATCTAAGCGTTATTGACTTTCAAAATATCTATTATTATGCAAAGGCAACTGAGAAAACTGAAAAGAACTGGGATGATGTTCCAGCAGAAGTCAAGGCTACTTTTGATAAACTTGGAATTCCTGAAGCTGAAAAGAAATTCTTAGCAGGTGTTGGCGCACAGTATGAATCTGAAGTTGTATATCACAATCTCCGAGAAGACCTACAAAAGCAAGGTGTTTTATTTTTAGATACTGATTCTGCACTAAAAGAATATCCAGAAATTTTCAAGAAATATTTTGGTAAAATCATTCCTCCAGAGGATAACAAATTTGCAGCACTAAACAGCGCAGTTTGGAGTGGTGGTTCATTTATTTACATTCCACCAGGAGTCAAAGTCGATATGCCCTTGCAAGCATACTTTAGAATTAATGCTGAAAACATTGGGCAGTTTGAAAGAACTCTAATCATAGCTGATGAGGGCTCTGAAGTTCATTATATTGAAGGATGTACTGCCCCTGTATATTCATCTGAATCCCTACACTCAGCAGTTGTTGAGCTAGTGGCACACAAAGATGCAAAATTACGATATACAACAATCCAAAACTGGAGTAGTGATGTGTATAATCTAGTTACAAAACGTGCTTATGCATATGAAGGCGCAACAGTAGAATGGATTGATGGTAACATTGGAAGTAAACTCACAATGAAATATCCTGGAATCTATCTTATGGGTGAGAGAGCATATGGTGAAACACTATCTATTGCATTTGCAGGTAAAGGCCAACATCAGGACACTGGTGCAAAAATGGTTCACTTGGCTCCAAATACAACATCAAAGATTACCTCAAAGTCAGTTAGCAGGCTAGATGGCCGTTCTACATATAGAGGATTACTTAATGTAGCAAAAGGTGCAACAAACGTAAAATCTACTGTAAGATGTGATGCATTATTACTAGATGATACATCAAAGACTGATACCTACCCTTACATGGAAATTAATCAAGAAGATGCTACCATTACTCATGAAGCAACTGTAGGAAAAATTGGTGATGAACAAATCTTTTACCTTATGACTCGAGGATTTACTGAAGAAGAAGCATTGTCTTTAATTGTCAACGGATTCATGGAGCCATTTACTAAAGAATTACCAATGGAATATGCCGTAGAACTAAACAGACTCATAAAGTTAGAAATGGATGACTCTGTGGGATAAACACCATCTTTAATTTCATAAAGACATGTCTCAGCAAACACTATCTAAAATCAATTCAAGTCATATTGAAGAAATCTCTTCTTCAAGGAATGAGCCAGAGTGGTTAAAGGAGTATAGAAAAAACTCTCTTTCCGTTTATGACGCCCTTCCAATTGAGACATCTCCGTTATACAACAAATATACTGATGCAAAAAAGATGGATCTTGAGCAGGTATCCTTTTCAGCAAAAACTACTGACTCTGTTCCTGCATTCTTGCAAAAAAGACTCGGAGAGTTAGAAAACCACACATGTGTAATTCAAATTGGAACAAACATCCACAAAATCAACATCACCAATGATATCAAATCAAAAGGAGTTGTAATCTCTTCAATTGCTGACGCAATTCAAAATAACCAAGAACTAGTCAAAAATGCACTTGAAGCATCAAATTCAAACGAAGATAAATTCACTGCACTAAACAATGCTGCATTTAACTCTGGAATATTCATTCATATTCCAAAAAATGTAATTTTAGATAGTCCAATTCATATAGTATCCTGTTTGTCTGAAGATGGAATTTCTACAATTTCAAGAAATGTAATCTTTGCTGATGAGAGCAGCAAGGCTACAATAGTCCAAGAGTTGTATTCACCAAAAGCAGAAAAACAACAAGCATACCTTGAATTATTAAACACAACAGCTGCTGCAAATTCTCAACTTGATATTACCACACTACAAATGATGGATCAAAGTACTGTGAACTTCTCAACACGAAGAACTGATTTGGCACAAGATGCAAAGGTAAACTGGTATTCAGGACTGTTTGGTTCTGTTCTATCTAGATACAAAATAGAATACTTCCTAAATGGAAGTGGTGCTTCTGCTAATGACTCTGAAGTTGTATTTGGAAACAACGAGCAAGACTTTGATATACAAACAAATGTTAATCACCAGAGCCCTGCAACTGAAGGTAGGGTAGTTGAGAAATCTATTCTAAAAAACAAGGCAAAATCTCTATTCAAAGGAATGATTAGAATCAAAGAAAATGCAGCAAAATCAAACTCATTTTTATCTGGACGCTCCATCCTGCTTGACAAGGATGCAAAATCAGATGCAATTCCTGGTCTTGAGATTTTTACAAATGATGTAAAGGCTACACATTCTGCTTCTGTTGCACAAGTTGATGAAGAACAAGTATTCTATTTGCAAACAAGATGTCTCTCAAAAGAAGAGGCTGAAAGAACAATTGTTGAGGGATTCTTAGAACCATTATCCAGAAAAATGTCTTTTCAAGTCAGAGCATGGATTGCATATCTTATTGAATCTAAATGGGAAGGAAGGGAACTCACAATTAACACCGATGAGGAACTTGCAAAGTTTGTTGAAATTGAAGAAACTCGTTACAACGAAGATTCTGAAATAGAACAACACTACAAGTATAGGTGATCAAACTGGTTCAGTGGATTAAAGCCTGTAATTTAGATCAAGTAAAGGAAGGCCAACTTTTTGGCTTCAGTCATAACGATAAAAAAATACTCATGGCAAATCAAAAAGGAAAGATTCATGCAACTGACCTGATCTGCACTCATGCTGATGCTGATCTTTCAACAGGATTTCTAAGCGATGAAGGTGTAAGATGCCCATTACATCTTTCTGTTTTCAATTTAGAGAATGGCCAACCACAAAATCTTCCTGCAGAGATTCCTCTCAAAGTGTATAATGTTAAAATAGACCAAGACGAGATTTACGTGGAGATTTAAAAATATGCAAAGCGCTCAAACTTCTTTTGAAAATTTAAGAAAAGACTTTCCAATACTTGCAAGAAAAGTCAGGGATAACAAATCTCTTGTTTATCTTGACAATGCATCAACTACACAAAAACCAAATCAGGTAATTGATGCAATTACTGATTACTATCAAAATCATAATGCAAACATTCACAGAGCTGTTTATGCACTAGCTGAAGAAGCTACAGAGGCTTTTGAATCCACAAGAGATAAAGTTGCAAAGTTCATCAATATCAAAAATAGAGAGGAAATAATCTTTGTTAGAGGAACGACAGAAGCAATTAATCTCGTAGCATATGCATGGGGAAGAAGTAATGTAAAAGAAGGTGATATTATAGTCTCAACTGAATATGAACATCATAGCAACATTGTCCCATGGCAGCTTCTAACACAGGAAAAACATGCCAAGATAGAGTACATTGGAATGGATGATAATGGTGAGCTGATTCTAGATGATTTGGACAAACTACTCGATACAGGAAAGGTAAAACTAGTAGCATTTAGTCTCATGTCAAACGTATTGGGAACCATTACTGATGTTGAAAAAATTATTGCAAAATGCAAAGCAAAGGGAGTCTTGACTCTAGTTGATGGCGCACAGGCAGTTCCTCACATGAAAGTTGATGTTGAGAAATTAGGATGTGACTTTTTTGCATTTTCTGGACACAAGATGCTAGGACCAACTGGCATAGGTGTTCTCTGGGTCAGAAAACAAGTTCTTGAAACAATGAATCCATTTCATGGAGGAGGTGACATGATAAGAGAGGTTCACAAGTATGAGACAACATGGAATGATTTGCCATACAAATTTGAAGCTGGCACTCCAAATATTGCAGATGTTGTTGGATTGGGTGCTGCAATTGATTATCTAACTAAACTTGGAATGGATAATGTAAGACAACATGAAGTGGAGTTGACACAGTATGCTATTGACAAACTCTCTCAAGTAAAGGGTCTTCAAATTTATGGTACTAAAGACATTACAAAAAGAGGGGGCGTAATTTCTTTTAATTTTGCTGATGTTCACCCACATGACGTTGCACAAATTATTGATGAGGAGGGAATTGCAGTAAGATCTGGACACCACTGTGCTCAAGTATTAATGGAAAGACTGAATGTTGCTGCAACATCAAGGGCAAGTTTCTATATCTATAATACCAAAGATGAGGTTGACGCACTAGTAAATTCATTAAATAAGGTAGCGAGGATATTCAAACTATGAGCAGTAATGCAGACATTTATCATGAGATGATAATTGATTATTCAAGAAATCCTGTCAATTACGGTGAGATTGAAAATCCTGATGTTACATTTCATGATTCTAATCCATTATGCGGTGATAGCATTGACATTGATATGAAAATTGATGATAACAAAGTCTCTGATATTAAATTTCATGGAAAAGGATGTGCAATTTGTATGGCATGCTCTTCAGTTCTGACTGAGATTACAAAAGGAAAAAGCATTGATGATGTAAGAAATATAGAAAAAAATGATGTCTTGAGCGAACTTGGATTGGAGCATCTACAGGCAGTTCGAATCAAATGCGCTTTACTATCACTAAAAGTACTAAAATCAGCACTTTATTCCTATCTTGGAAAACACATGAAAGATTCTAAAGATGTAGATAAATTAAAAGAAGAGGCAGCAAGCCTGTATTAGTATGGGTGATTTTATACCTTCAACTCCTATTTCTCTTCAAATCCGAAAAATAATTTTTGATGAACATAATGAACCTGACGCTAAATTCACAAATGATGAAATTTTTGAAAAATTAAAACAAACTGGAGATTTGGATCCTTCTTGGACAATCGATGATGTAGAATCTTATTTTTTAGATATATGTAACTCTGGTCTTGCAAGAAACATAGCACAAAACTTTACAACAATATGGATGAAACTCTTCACTCCTATTGAAAAAATTCATTGTAGTTTCTGTGATTTGGATGTCTACTTGGGACCTGAAGAAGAACGTATTTGCCCAAACCCTTCTTGCAAATCTACTGTCTGATTCTTTTTTTTAGTGGTTTCAATTTCTTTT
>JAOTTW010000102.1 GCA_029864235.1 Candidatus Nitrosopumilus sp. | reverse complement strand
TGGTTTTGGCAACAAGTTGACAAAGATATAGGTATTATCTGGGATGTCCCGTATGAAAAAATTCTAGATTCTTCTAAAGGTATTCCATGGTCTAGATGGTTTGTCGGAGGCAAAACAAACATCTACGCATCTTCTGTTGAAAAATTTGCAAAAAATAACCCTAAAAAAATCGCATATTTTTTTGAATCTGAAGATGGGGAGAAATCACAAACAACATATTCTGAACTTGACATCAAAGTATCAAAACTTGCAAATGGCCTAAAAGAATTAGGAGTAAGAAAAGGAGATGTAGTTGCAATATATCTGCCAATGATTGAAGAATCAATTTTAGCTATTCTTGCTGCTGCAAAAATTGGTGCAATTCAAACTGTCATATTTTCTGGTTATAGCTCAGATTCGTTGCAAGTAAGATTGCAAGATTGTAAGGCAAAAATTCTTTTTGTTTCAGATGGATTTCAAAGAAAAGGAAAGCCAATTTCTCAAAAAACAACAATAGATAATGCAACTCAAAACACAAATGTAGAGAAAATCATCGTTATTTCATATAAAGGAGTTGATCAGTATGAAAGATCAGATAAAATTATTTTTTACAATGAACTAGTCTTAAAACAAGATTCTGCATGTCCTACTGAAAGCATGGACTCAGAAGACATACTCTTTATTTTGTATACTTCTGGAACAACTGGTAAGCCCAAGGGGGTTGTTCATGTTCATGGTGGGTTTTCTGTTTTTGCAGGGTATCAATCGGCATATCTTATTGATACACATGAAAATGATATAATTTTATGGCCTGCAGATATTGGATGGATTACAGGTCTAGTTTGGAATGTCTATGGCTTACTTCTGATGGGAGCAAGTGCCGTAATTTATGATGGTGGGCTTGATTATCCAGACTTTAATCGAATTTGGAATATGCTACATTATTACAATGCTACAATATTTGGAATTTCTCCTACTGCTGTTAGGCTGTTTAAGAAAAATAATGTGGAACCATTATTGATTCATTCTCTAGATAGGATCAAGAACATTCCGACCACAGGTGAGCCGATAGATGAAGATTCTTGGTGGTGGCTTTATGAAAAAGTTGGAAATAAAAAAATTCCCATAATGAATCTCTCTGGAGGAACAGAAATTGGAGGTGCAATGCTTTCGGTATTTCCTGGAATAAATCTGAAACCCACTACTGTTGGCATACCCTGTCCTGGAATGAATATTGATGTATTTGATGATGGTGGAAAATCCGTCAGACAAAAAAATGGTTATCTCGTAATAAAATCACCTTGGCCTGCAATGACAAAGGGGTTGTTAAATGACGACAAACGCTACATGCAGACATACTGGTCACGATTTGAAAATATCTGGTTTCATGGAGATTATGTTCATGTTGATAAAGATGGATTGTGGTATATGCAAGGAAGAACAGATGATGTAATTAATGTCTCAGGACATAGATTAAGTACTGCAGAAATTGAGCACACTGTAATCGCTCACCCAAAAATTTCAGATGCAGCATCAATTGCAATTCCAGATGATATTACAGGTGAGGCCATTGTTGTTTTTTTTGTTTCAGAGAAAAAATCAGATATCGGGTTAGAATCTGAAATCTCTGATCATATTTCTGAAAAAATTGGAAAACTCGCTCGTCCAAAACTACTTTTCCAAATATCTGAATTACCAAAGACCAGAACAGGCAAAATTCTCAGACGATTACTAAAAGCAAAACTATTGGGAATGCCGATGGGAGATTTGTCTTCTGTTGAAAATCCTCAAGTTTTAGATGAGCTATCAAAAATAGGTTGAAAAAATCTCACATACTGATACCTTCTGATTCACATCTTGGTTCTATATTTGATGATAAATCATGTGAATTGTGAAATTTCTAGTTGATCAACAAGTTGAAGATATTGAACTGCCAGAAAATCTAAAATTAAACACATTTTTACAAGAATTTCATTCTGATTGCCCTCATCCAGAATGTAATTTTGGATTTTATGGTTTTGCATTTGGCCAATCTCCATTTCCGGTACCAAAAATGATTCAGGATGCTTTGATTAAAAATGCAGACAAGGGTGCATACGCTGCTGTTCCAGGCATTCCTGAACTACGAAATGCCATATCCAAATACAACAAACATTATTTTGAACTGGATGTAGATCCTCAAAGAATCTATGTAGGTCCTGGAACAAAAGAGCTTATTTTTAATCTACTTGAAATCTTACATGGGACAGTAATTTTGCCCACCCCTGCTTGGCTGGGGTATCTTCCACAAATTCGATTCTTGAAAAAAAATTATCACATGTTGCCAACACGAGCCAACAAAAAGATTTCTCCAAGTGATCTTAGAAAATTAGCATTACGATTACACGACAGACAAAAAATTTTGATTCTAAACAATCCTAACAATCCTACGGGGTTACTATATGACAAATTAGAGTTAGAAGAAATTGCAGATGTTTGCAGGGAACAATCAATAGCAGTAATCTCTGATGAAATTTATGCTCAAACAACATATGATTTTTCAAAGTTTGTAAGCATGGGAAAAATTTATCCTGAAGGAACTTTCGTGACAAATGGATTGTCAAAGTCTCATGCCGCAGGTGGATACAGATTAGGTTATGTCATATTCCCACAACATGCAGTTGATCTAAAGACACAATTTAAAAAAATTCTTGCAACTGAATATACTGCAGTATCTACTCCAATACAGCATGCTGCAGTTCCTGGTTTTGAAATCAGTAATGAGATGGAAGAATATTTTGAGATTACAAGAAATATTCACAAAATTATGGGGGAATATACCTACAATGCATTATCTGAAATTGAGGAGGTAAAGGTAACAAAACCCGAAGCAACATTTTATCTTTTGGCAGATTTTAATTCATTTGCCACAGAACTGCAAACAGCTAAAATTACTACATCTCAAAGGCTTTCTGAATCATTGATTGTTCATCCATATCATACTGCAATAGTAGGTGGAGACAGTTTAGTTTTAGAAAGAACAGACTATAGTGCAAGAATAGCATTTGTTGATTATAATGGTGCCAAAGTTTATGAAAACTATCAAAATCAAAAACCAAAAACATACTCTGATAGAATCGAATTTGCAAAAAATAATGCTCCAAAAATAGTTGCAGGTATTAAAATGATTTCAAAATTCTTTGATTTACTTAAAAAAGACACTGCAAATAAAATAACACAAAAAAAAGATAGTTTAAGTATTCCTGGCTAAAATTTTTTGCTTATTTTTCTTTCTAACATCTCATATTCTTCTAAGGATATCTCTCCTTTTGCCAATCTTGTTTGAAGAATATTTGAGGGACTAGAACGAAATAATGGATTTATGATCTTTTTTCTTATAATATCTTTGTTAATTGATATCTGCCTTGAATTATCATCTACTTTTTTCTTGATACCATAAACAGCTCCGATTAAAATTCCCAATCCCCCAACAGCTAAAACCATTTGGGCAGTTTCGGAGTTATTCTCAGATTCTTTTTTTGGTTCAGATATGGATATCGCATCCGCTTCTGGTAAGATTTCATTTTCCATGAATTGTCCTATAGATGTTTTTAGTTCTTTTTCTGACTTTTCATATCCTACTGCATCCTCAATTGTCAAATCAGGATAGTTCATATCAAACCATGACTTGTATTCAGGTTCATTATAATACCTATCCAAGTAGTATTTTGGG
>JAOTTW010000035.1 GCA_029864235.1 Candidatus Nitrosopumilus sp. | reverse complement strand
CCTTTTGGTAGTGTGCCCTTTTTTGGTTTTGGTGGAGGTGGTGGTGCTTGTTGTGTTTGAGCTTTTGCTGCAACACCTTCTACAGTCATAAGATGACCACTAAAACCTCCAAAGAATTTGTGACCAGGGTAACTTGCAAATCTTGCTTTTGTTGCAAAGTATTGATTTGAAGCTGCGGTGTATCCAGGTACTTTGGTTTTTTGTTCATTCCAATTAGATGTTGGAACTTTGCCTACAGGGGCAGTTTTTCTAACAAAGTATCTGTTTGGTGCTGGTGAATATCCTGTAACCGTTGCTCGATATTTGTGAAAATCAGTCATTGGGGCATTCATGTAAGCTTCTTCCAATGCATCGTTAAAGGTTACAGGTAGTTGTTCTTTTACCTCGGCTGGTTTTGTCTCAGCTGGTTTAGCTTCGGCTGGTTTTGTTTCAAATCCTTTTGGTAGTGTACCCTTTGGTTTTGTGGTTGCAGCTGGTCTTTCAGATGGTTTTGTCTCAGCTGGTTTAGCTTCGGCTGGTTTTGTCTCAGCTGGTTTAGCTTCGGCAGGGGTTTGTAGTTGCGTAGATAGTTTGTTTAGTTTAGATTCTAATTGTGCAATCTTGTCTTCAAGATCCTTTTTTGTTTGCTTTTTAGCATCTGACATTAACTGGAGTGAATATTCGGGGTTTATTTACATTTGGGTCATTACCAGCGACAAAACCTGATCAAGTTTTATAAGCACAAGAAAACTAGTTACAGTGATGGATGATTTTGAAAAAGAATACCCAGGATTTGATTGGAAGAATACTCCTGCTTACAAGCATCCAGGTGGAAAGGATTGCCCTTGCCCAAAGCATGAATACATCAGAGAACAGATCAGCTTTACAAAACAAGTCAATCAAAAGGGAAAAGAACCATCAAAAATAACTCTAAAGTTTTGTCCAGATCACTACAAAGTATACATGGAAGAAGTGATACCTGCAATGCCAATGAAATACAAAATCCTAACAAAGATAGCATTAAAGCTTGGCGCAATTCAAGTTGAACAGTTAAAGTACATGGAGTCAGAGTTGTGTTTTTATTGTAAATTTGGATCTGGTGGACATGAAAAAAAGACAGAACTGCCACCAATGTAAAAATTATTCCGGAGTAAGTAAGATTTTTGGTTTGTTTGGAGTATCATGATGACAACGTTTTCCACATAACGGACAACGCTTTCTATCAAGAAGTATGCACTGGCAAATATGTGAATCAAGGTATGATTTTGCAGGTTTGTTTGGCTCACCAGTTCCATTGCAAAAAGGACATTCAGAACCTAAAAGCTCAATGATTCCATTTCCTTTACAGATTGCACACTTAGTATCAGTCATTATTCATTTTTCAGATAGACAGAATTAAAATGCATGTAATAAAATTATTTTCAATAAAGGGATTTTAGATAATCTAGTTAAGCTTATACTTGATTCCAATTCAGAAAAATTGTGCCAATTGAAGATATTCATGAGTTTATCAAAGAGTTAGAAAAAAATGGTGAGATAAAAAGAATAAAGATTGAGGTAGATTCGAACTTAGAAATTGCAGAGATTTTGAGAAGAGGGATGTATTCTAATGGACCTGCAATTCTTTTTGAGAATGTAAAAAATTACAATATGCCGGTTTTAGGTAATGCATTTGGTTCAATGAAAAGATTAGAGATTGGATTAGAGATGAAAGATTTTACAGAGATAGGGCAAAGAATTGTAGACATGACAAAGATGGATATGCCATCTGGTTTTCTAAACAAGATTAAAAAACTTCCAGAACTCTCAAAAATGACAGACTCCTTTCCAAAACAAGAGAATGCAGGACCTGTTACTGAAATCACATCAAATAACGCATCATTTGATGACATTCCAATTTTAAAGTCATGGCCAAATGATGCGGGCAGATTCATCACACTTGGACTAGTTGCAACTAAACATCCTGAAACAGGAGTTAGAAATCTCGGAGTTTTTAGGATGCAAATTGTAGATAGCACACATGCATTAATGCATTGGCAGAAACATAAGAGAGGGGCACAACACAGTGAGATATCAAAAGACAGAGGAGAAAAAATTCCGACTGCAATTATTATTGGTGGGGAACCTGCAACTGTTTTTTCATCAATTGCCCCAGTACCAGAAGGACTTGACAAATATCTATTTGCAGGGATTACAAGAAAAAAAGGAATCAAAACGGTAAAGTGCAAAACTATTGATCTGGAGGTTCCAGCAAATGCAGAAATTGTTTTTGAGGGTTATGTCGATCCCAAAGATATTAGAGAAGAAGGACCATTTGGAGATCATACAGGCTACTATACTCCTGTGGAACCATATCCAACATTCACATTAACTGGAATTATGAGAAGAAAAGATCCAATCTATGTTACAACAGTTGTCGGAAAACCAATTCTGGAGGACGCATATATTGGTAAAGTCATTGAACAATCATTTCTACCTTTAATCAGAATGTTCCATCCAGAAGTGGTAGATTTTAGCATGCCTGCAGCAGGATGGTTCCAAGGATTTGCAATAATTTCAATTAAAAAGAGATATCCAGGTCAAGCAAAAAAAGTCATGATGGGGTTATGGGGGATGGGACAACTCTCACTCACAAAGATGTTTGTGGTTGTAGATGATGACATTAATGTTCATGACATTAATGATGTGATTTGGGCTATCACTACAAGGGCTGATGCTGCAAGAGACACTGTCATTATAAACAATACACCAACTGACACACTTGATCCTGCATCACCACTTGTTAATCTAGGTTCTAAAATGGGGATAGATGCTACACAAAAAACCAAAGAGGAAGGATATCAAAGAGAAATTCAACAACAAGTCAAGGTGGATACAAACACAAAAAACTTGGTGGATTCAAAGTGGTCAGATTATGGATTATAACAAGGCTAAAGGATTATAGAAATTATCACGTTCTTCAGCTTGATATCCAATTTGATGAATTGCATCAACAATGATTTTGTCTGTAAGTTCAGTTGAGCGTGCACCAGTACAAGATACCACTTCTTCACCAATTAGCGTCCCACCAAAGTCATCAGCACCATATTGGAGTGCAAGTTGTGCCATACCAATTCCGTTTGTAAGCCAAGATGATTGAATGTGCGGAATTAAGCCATCAAAGACCAATCTAGAGATTGCAATCATTTTGAGCAATTGAACCCCACCTGTTCCATATTGCACCAAATCTTCTTTTTGCATCAAAGTATTGTTTGGCTCAAAGTTCCATGGAATAAATGCCATGAATCCTCTTGTCTTTTTTTGTAATTTTTTAATTTTAAAAAAATGCTCAACAATATCATTATTGTTTTCAACATGTCCATACATCATTGTTGCAGATGCTGGAAGACCAATATTGTGCGCTTCTTCCATTATTCTAATCCAATCATCACTAGAAATTTTTTTTGGGCTGATTACATCTTTTACAGAATCAACAAGGATTTCAGCTCCAGCTCCAGGAATAGATTGCAATCCAGATTCTTTTAGTCTAGATAGAATCTCTCTAGTTGAGGATTTTTCTACTCTAGCAATCATATCAATTTCTGAGGTGGACAAGCCATGTATTCCAACTTGAGGGAATTTTTCACGAATCATTCTAAAGGCATCTTCATAATATTCAATTTTCAAACTTGGGTTGTGCCCTCCTTGAATCAGAACTTGCCTAATTTTGAACATATCCCATGAAGCCTTTACTCTTGATTCAATTTGATCTAAAGTTAGGGTGTAAGCATCTTCAGAACCAGGGGCACGATAGAATGCACAAAACTTGCAATCAGTAATGCAGACGTTTGTGTAATTCAAAATTATATTATTTACAAAAGATGCTTTTTTTCCAAACTGCTTTCTAGTAAGATGGCCAGAGATTAACCCAATCAAGTGAACATCATTTGATTCTAGCAGTCTAAGGCAGTCTTCAGGATCAGGCCTTTGTCCATTTAGAGAATTCTCAAGAATGTCTCCAATGTTGCTTTTATGTAGTTGTTCAGTAGTTTGACTCAATTAACTTGTCCTCACTCTCTTTGAATTCTATTTAATTCTTGAGAGAGAGAGAAATATGAAAGAACAAGTAAAGAAGAGAATAATTGTGTTCAAAATTTGATTGTGTTAAATGCAATAACTCACGTTATTTTTAAGTAGGGTACCAAAAGGAGATTGTCTCATGGTATCTGGCTTAGAAATTAGATTAAACAGAATTCTCAGAAAAGGAAAAATGCTTTGTATTCCAATGGATCATGGTATCTCCAATGGGCCTATTGAGGGTCTTGAAAATCCTGCTGCAACTATTTACAAATGCGAAGGACGTGGTCTTACAAGTGTAATTATCAATAAAGGAATCATCAAAACAATGCCAAAACCAACCAGAGTTGGAATTTTAGTTCATTTTTCAAGTAGTACATCATTATCACTATCACCCAATCGCAAAATGCTTACAGGAACTGTTAAAGAAGCAGTTGCACTAGGAGCAGATGGAGTATCACTACATATCAACATTGGTGGAAAAGAAGAGCCTGAGATGTTAGAACAGCTTGGCATGACTGCAGACCAGTGTCACAGATGGAATATGCCATTATTGGCAATGATGTATCCCAGAGGAGAAAATATCAAAAATCCACATGATGCAGAGATAGTCGGACATGTTGCTAGAATAGGAGCAGAGTGTGGTGCAGATATTATAAAAACATTGTATACAGGAGATGTTGATTCTTTTGCTAAAATTGTAAAGAACACACCAGTTCCAATAGTAGTAGCTGGTGGACCAAAAGCAAAAACAGATTTTGACATTCTACAGATGACTGAGGATATAATGATGGCAGGTGCAAAAGGTGTTACATATGGTAGAAACATCTTTGCACATAAATCACCTGAGAAAATGGTGGAAGCATTAGCATCAATAATTTTCAGAAATGAATCTGCAAAGGAAGCAATGAAAAAAATTGAGTAAGAATAGAGAATTAATTATTTCACCCAAAGTTTCAACGTCACAATTAGCAAAATTTCTTCCACAATTAGAAGCAGAGGGAATCAGGATGATATATTTAGATCCAAAAAAAATTGGAAAGAAAAAGACAAAGCTTGAAACAGTCTATCCATCAGGATTAGCAAAATATGTTGTACTTGAAAAAGAAAGCACCAAACCAAAAGGAAAGAAAGTCGGAAAAAGATTCCAAGTCTTATCAAATAAGGATATTGAAGACATATTAGAAATAGCCAAAAAAGGCTTAGATTTTGTAATAGTAGATGTCAAAGACTGGAAAATCATCCCTCTTGAGAATATCATTGCAAAACTGCACAAAATCCATACCAAAATCTTTGCAATTGCGAGAACCCCTGAAGAAGTCAGAAAAATGTTCTCAATTTTGGAGGTAGGAGTTGATGGGGTGATCTTTAGCACATCATCAATTAATGAGGTAAGAGAAGCCATGGTATACTTAGGTACCAGAAATTTTGATTTAGCACCAGCAAAAATAACAGAGATCAAGGAAGTAGGCGATGGAGAACGGGTTTGTGTAGATACAGCATCCATGTTACATAAAGGAGAAGGAATGTTGATTGGAAGCAGATCAAACTTTTTGTTTCTTGTTCATAATGAATCGGTGGGTTCTTCATTTACATCACCAAGACCATTTAGAGTAAACGCGGGTGCTGTTCATTGTTATACATTATCACCAGATGGTACAACGAACTATCTCTCTGAAGTTGAGACAGGTTCAGAAGTTTTGATACTAAACTCAAAAGGAAAAGCAAGAAGAGCAACTGTAGGAAGATCAAAAATTGAAAGACGACCCATGTTGATGATAAAGGCAAAAGTCAAAGATGAGATTGGTGGGATTATTGCACAAGATGCAGAAACCATCAGATTTGTAAAGCCAAACGGACAGCTGGTTTCAGTGACTCATCTAAAGAAAGGAGATATGGTGTTGGTTCATGCAAAGACTGCAACGGGCAGACATTTTGGAATGGAAGTTTCAGATGAATATATTTTAGAAAAATGAAATGAAATACAAAACCTGTGTGTCAATTGCCGAAGAATCCCCTATCAAACTTGAAAAAATATTAAAGATTGCATTAAAAAAATCTGATTATGTTGAAATCAGATTTGATTTTCTAAAAGCAGAACAGATTCCACGAACATTAGAAATGGTAAAAACCGAACTTAATAGAACAGTATGTACCGTACGTCCTAAAACAGAAGGTGGAAGATTTGAAGGAACCGAAAAAGAAAGAATTGCAATCCTAAAACTAATTGCTGAATACAATCCATTTTTGCTAGATGTCGAGTTTAATACAATCAGAAAAAGCAAGAATTTAGAAAAATATCTAAAATCAACAAAGACAAGATTATTGATCTCGTGGCATGATTTTAAAAAAACGCCCAAGTTTTCATATTTGAAGGCTCAAATGAAAAAGATGATAAATTTTTCATCAGCAGTAAAAATAGTAACTACAGCAAAATCAGTTGATGACTCTACTCGAATACTGCAATTATACAGCAAAAAAGGAAAAGCAACCCTAATAGCATTTACAATGGGAAATGAAGGTAAAATTTCTAGAATTTTGTGTCTATATTTAGGCAGCCCATATACCTATGTATCATTAGGAAAACCAGTAGCTCCAGGACAATTTAGTTTGGATGAAGTAAAAAAGATTACAAATCTGAAAAATTTTTAAAAAAGAAATTATACATTTTATCAATTGGAACATGAATGATTCGACAAAGTTGAAAAAAGTCGAGAGTTTAAATCAATCATATTATTGACAAAAATTATATGTCAACATATGCAGTGATTGGAGATCCAATTGATCATTCCTTGTCTCCAAATCTTCACACAGCAGCTTTTCGAGAATTAAATTTGGATCATTCATACATCGCATATAGAATTCCAAAAGATGAACTAGAGGAAGGAATAGAATCGCTAAAAAAAATTAAAATTGCAGGTTTCAATGTTACAATTCCCCACAAAGTTACAATGATGAAATTTCTAGATAAGATGGATGAAACATGTAGTATTATTGGTGCAGTAAATACGGTTTCAAACAACAACGGGGTTTTAAAAGGATATAATACTGATATGGAGGGGTTTTTAGATCCAATAAAGAAAAGAGACAAAATAATCAAAGATTGTAAAGTTTTGTTGCTTGGAGCAGGAGGGGCTGCAAGAGCCATAGTTGCAGGATTTGCAAAAGAACATGCAAAGTCAATCACTATTGCAAATAGAACTTTGGAAAATGCCAAGGCATTATCAGAATTCTCACAGAAAATAGGACTAGATTCCAGATTCATAAGAATTGATAATGTGGGGGAGTCTGCAAAGGATTACGACATCATTGTAAATGCAACATCAGCAGGACTGAAAAATGAGCCCAGTCCAATTTCACTGGACAGAATTAACAGAAGAACTATGGTGTATGATATTGTATACATGCCAATGAACACAGACTTTCTAGAAAAGGCAAAAGAGAAAGGAGCTACAATAATTTACGGATATGAAATGTTATTAGGACAAGCAGCAAGAGCGTTTGAGATATGGCATGGCGTTAAAGCGCCATATAATGCTATGAAAAAAGCGCTTGTAGGAGGAGCATGATGACAAAGGTAAAAGCTACAGTTCATGGTGCAGTATCACTAGTAAATGCCATTGCCAACCAAAAAGGGGCCACATTAGGCATAGAACTCAAAGTAGAGGCATTGGTTGAGACAAGCCCAGGAAACGGAATAAGTATTCAATCAGAAGCCAAAAGTCTAAGTTCTCGTTTAATTAACAAAACAGTAGAAAAAATTGTAGCAAAGAAAGATTTAGAAAAAAATAAAATTTCAATTATACTTAGTTCTGAAATTCCATTAGGTTATGGACTTAAAAGTTCCAGTGCAATTTCATCTGCAGTTGCATTAGCATGCGCAAAAATTTTTAAACCAAAACTTACTGATCAGCAAATACTACTTGCAGGAGTCGATGCATCAATACAAAGCAAAGTAAGCTTAACTGGAGCATATGATGATGCATGCTCATGTTATTTTGGTGGGTTCAATGTTACAGATAATAAAAATAAAAAGAGAATCCATCATGAAAAAATTCCAGCAAATCTAATTGCAGTGATATTTATTCCAAAAAATAGAGTTCGCGGAAATGTAAAAAATCTAAAAATTTTACAAACTGTATTTGAAAATGCATGGGATCTTGCAAGAAAATCAAAGTACTGGGATGCAATGATAATTAATGGATTAGCAACATCTACAATATTAAATTCAGATGCCAAAATTATCGCCAGTCTACTTGAAAAAGGCGCTTTAGGTGCGTCTGTTTCAGGAAATGGTCCTTCAATTGCAGCAATCACTAAAATAGAAAATGAGATAGACATCAAAAAAGTATTTTCAACATTAGAAGGAAGTATTATTGTTTCCAGAGTAAATAACAAAAAGGCAGAAGTTCATGAAGTGTAAAGTAGAAAAATCAAAGATTTCAGGAAACATTGTTTGCCCACCAAACAAGAGTTATACACACAGGGCAATTTTTCTCGCATCACTTGCAGGAAACAACAGTCAAGTGAATAACGTATTATTTTCTGATGATACAAAGGCTACAATTAATGCATGTAAGAAATTTGGAGCAGAAATACATCAAAAAGACTCTTCAATTATTGTAAAAAATCCTATAAAAATAGATAATATCGTGTCTGAAATTAATGCAGATAATTCAGGTACGACAATCAGAATAGCATCAGGCATAGCAAGCTTGTTTTCAAATGAGATTATACTAACTGGGGATTCTAGTCTTAAAAAAAGACCAATGCAACCATTATTAGATGCATTACAAAGCATGGGTGCAAAATGTATCTCTACCAAGGGTAATCCACCGATAAAAATCACTGGAAAAATTTTGGGAGGGAATGTTACAATACCTGGAAATTTTTCAAGTCAATTCATTTCAGCATTATTAATTTGTGCACCACTAACAGAAAAAGGAATCAATTTAGTAATTGAAGGAAATCTAGTTTCAAAGCCATATCTCGATGCAACAATTGCAACAATGAGAAAATTTGGAGTTACAGTTCAAACTTTAATTCCTTACAAGATGTATAACATACCACCACAAATTTACAGACCTACAACATTTGATGTTCCCATTGATTTTTCAAGTCTTGCATTGCTTCTTTCTGCATTGGTTCTAAACGGAGAGAATGTTACAGTTAAAGGAAATATCGGGAATTTACCTCAGGGGGACGAAGTATTTATTGATATTTTAGAACAGATAGGAGTCAAAGTAATTATCAACAAAGACGAAATTATAATTAAATGTCCAGAAAAAATAAATGGTGGAAGATTTGACTTAAGCAATTCACCTGATCTTCTCCCTCCCCTTGCAATATTGGCATTAAAGGCATCAAGTCCAATTGAAATCGTAAATGTAAAACACGCAAGATTGAAAGAAACAGATAGAATTGCAATTATTGCAAGAGAGTTAATCAAGATAGGGATCAGAATTCAAGAAAAAGAAGACGGATTGGTGTTAGAATCTCCAGATAGTTTGAAACCTGCTGAATTAAATTCAGAAAATGATCATAGATTATTCATGGCATTTTGTATTGCTGGAATGTATGTTGGGAATTGTATTGTAACAGATCCTGAATCAGTATCTGTATCATATCCAAATTTCATCAATGATATGAATAATTGTGGCGCTAAAATCAATGTTGAGTGAATACTAGTTTTTAAAAATTAACTATCATGGATAAAGGCGTGACCCTGTATAGAGTGAAAAGCATTCTCTTCACTCACAACGCTTTTGCGCAGATAACATGTCTTTTTCGCAGGGCCACGCAAATTATGCGTTGAAAATTGCATGTTTTTGCATAATATATGTACATCATTGTAATATTTAAAATTTAATTGAAATAATTCTATAGAACTTGGTTAATTTTTCAAATATTTTAATACATTTATTCAATGAATAAAAATTTGTAGCAAACAAATTATAAAAGTTAGGCCAAAATAGAATGAGGAATTATAAGCATCATTTTACCTTCATAATATGTTGCCGGGAAGTTCTATTGGTCAGCGACTTGTTCTAACTAGTTTTGGCGAAAGTCATGGAAGAGCTATTGGCGCAGTGTTAGATGGATGTCCAGCCGGTTTGGAAATTGATGAAAAAGACATACAAAAAATGTTAGATCAGAGAAAGCCAGGACAATCATTAATCACCACACAGAGAAAAGAAAAAGATCAGGTAGAAATTATTTCAGGTGTTTTTAGAGGATACACTACTGGGGCACCAATTACAATGGTAATTTGGAACAGTGATCAAAAATCAAAAGATTATGAAAATTTGAAAACACTGTTACGCCCAGGACATTCAGATTATCCAGCAATGATAAAGTACAATCATTTTAATGATTACAGAGGAGGAGGAAGGTTTTCTGGAAGGTTAACTGCCACACATGTAATGGGCGGAGCTATTGCAAGAAAACTACTCAAAATAACATTAGGTATTGAAACAAACTCATACACATCACAGATTGGAAAAATAAACATTGAGAGAAGATTTAATGAAACGATGATCGAATCCATTTACAAAAATGAAGTAAGATGTCCTGAAGAAAAAACTGCCAAGAAGATGAGAGACTCAATTCTCGATGCAAGGAAAAAAGGAGATTCACTTGGTGGGATAATTGAATCAATTACAACAAATGTTCCAGAAGGTCTTGGTGAGCCAATTTTCAATTCATTAGAGTCTGATTTGAGCAGAGCAATGTTTTCAATTCCATCAGTTAAGGGTGTTGAATTTGGGTCAGGTTTTGAGGGCTCTAAAATGTATGGTTCAGAAAATAATGATCTATACATGATAAAAAAAGGAAAGATCATGACAAAGACAAATAATTCAGGAGGTATTTTAGGAGGAATTTCAAATGGCATGCCAATTACAATGAGGGTTGCATTTAAGCCTGCATCATCTATTTCACAAAAACAAGAGACAGTAGATATCAAGACCAAAAAGTCAGCAATACTGCAAGTAAAAGGACGGCACGATCCATGTGTAGTACCAAGAGCACCTCCAGTAGTAGATTCTTTAGTGTCACTTACATTGGTAGATCATGCCCTAATGTCAGGTATAATCAAGCCTGTATTGTAGCGATATGACAGATATTGATGATCTTCGCAAAAGAATGGATGAAGTTACTATTGAAATGATAAAGCTTCTAAAAATTAGAACGGATATTTCAAAAGAAATTGGGAAAGTGAAAAAAAATATTGGTAAAGGCGTTACAGACGAAACAAGAGAAGGGAATCTTCGTTCCAAAGTACTAGAATTATGCAAGGAACTTGATTTTGATGAGATAATTGCAACAAAATTTTTAAATTTTTTATTAAACGAATCAGTCAAAATTCAATCAATTAACAAGCAAACACATCTCTCGATTTTTCTTAGGGCAAAGGCACTCGAACAACAAGGAGAAAAAATCATCCATATGGAAGTAGGTGAACCGGACTTCTTGCCTCCAGAAATTGTTAGAAAGGCACTAACTGAAGTATTTGATAAGGGGTTCTTAAGATATGGACAAGCCAAAGGAATGCCTTCTTTTAGAAAGGCACTAGCAAAATACATATCAAAAAAAAATATCGTGAATATTTCCCAAAACAACATTATTGTGAGTCCGGGTGCAAGGTTTTCAATATTTACAGCAATCACAACATTACTAAATCCAGGGGATGAAATGATAGTAATAGAACCAGCATGGCCTGCTTACAAAGACTGTGCTCTAAATTCAGGAATCAAGGTAAAAACAATCAATACAACTTTAGAAAAGAATTGGGAGCCATCAATAGAGCAAATTCAGGAAATGATCAATTCTAATTCAAAAATGTTGGTCTTAAACTATCCAAACAATCCAACAGGAAAAATTCTTCCAGAAAAACTCCAAGATGAAATTGTAAAGTTATGCATAAAAAATAATTTGTACATACTCAGTGATGAGATATATTCTGAATATGCATTTAGGGATTGGAAAAGTATTCTTTCATACAACTATGAAAAGAGCATAGTTACTCAATCATTTTCAAAATCACATGCCATGACAGGATTTAGGATAGGATATGCAATTTCTAGTCCTGAAATCATAGAAAAAATGGTAAAATTGCAGGCACTTTGTTTAACCAATGTCTCAGAACCTATACAATATATCGCAATGAAAGCATTAGAGGCAGACACATCAAATAATTCTAATACCCTACAAAAAAGACTAAAATCGTTGACTCAAGATGCACAAAAGATGAATTTGGATTTTGTTGTTCCTGATGGTGCTATGTACATCTTTGCAAGAGTAAATAAAGAAGGAGTTAATGGAGTAAAGTTAGCAAATGATCTACTAGAAAAAGGACTTGCAGTCGCTCCCGGAGAAGGATTCGGAGATTACAGGAATTTTATTAGGATATCAGCCTGTCAGGATGAAAAGACACTAAAAGAAGGAATGAAGATACTAAATAATACAGTAAGAGGAATGGAATGAAAAAGAAACTAACAATTATTGGTGCAGGAGGACAAATGGGTCAATGGTTTGCAAAATATTTTTCAAGTAATGATTATGAAGTTACAGGATATGATGCTGAAAATAAGATTGGAGAAAAAAATATAATTAAAGCCGATTCGTTAGTGGGGGCAATTCTAAAAGCAGACTATGTTGTTTTATGTACGCCAACAAGAAGAACGCCAGAAATTATTAGGCTAATAGCAAAAGAAATGAAACGAGGAACATATCTTATAGAAATTTCATCAGAAAAATCAAAAGTTGTGTCATCCTTATCAAAAATGCCTGCAAAAATCAATCCAATATGCATTCATCCAATGTTTGGCCCAGGGACAAAGTCGGTTAAAGGACAAAACATAATATCAATTCCAATCAAAGATGCTAAAAAAGAATTAACTGTTGCAAAATCTCTTTTTCCAAATGCAAACTTTGTTACAATAGATGCAATTGAACACGACAAAAAGATTGCAGTTATTTTAGGATTGACTCACTTAATGAATCTCGTTTTTGCAAATATTATTTCAAAGGATGATAAAATGGCATTAACAGAAAAAATGTCCGGAACAACTTTCAGAGTTCAAAAGGTATTGGCTGAAAGTATAATGACAGAATCGCCAGAGTTAATTGAAACAATTATTGCAAATCCAGAGATCAGAAGAGTAGCAGAAGAACTATGGAAAGATATTGGAAGGCTACTTACTGCAGTTCAGGAGTCAAAGACAGAAGAAGTGATAAATTATGTTAAGGCTTGTCAAGAAAGATTATCAGAGAATACAGACTTGAAAGAATCATATAAGAAATTGGCAAAGATGATAAATGCTGTTGAAAAATAGCAGAAATGCGAACAACTAAGATCGTAACTTCATTTATCAAAGATGATGAAAAAGTATTGCTTCTAAAAAGAAGTAATAAAGTAAAAACTATGAAAGATTTGTGGGCAGGAATCAGTGGCATTATTGAAAAAAATGAAGAGCCATTGTCTAGAGCAAAAATAGAAATTTTTGAAGAAATAGGAATATCAGAAGAAGAGATAAAACTTATCAAAGCGGCAAAGGAAATGAGAGTAAAATCACCACAATATGAAAATCATGAATGGCAAATTTTTCCATTTTTGTTTGAAGTAAAAAAACCTAAAATTAAATTGAATTGGGAAAATTCAGAATATGTTTGGATAAAAAGAGACGAACTATCAAATTACAAAACAGTTCCAAGTCTTGATAAAGTGCTACTCAATTTGCTGTAGATTTTCATTTTCTTTAATGTATTTTTTTTGTTGTGGTAGCATCATATAGACACAAGCACCGCCGCACATAGTACATGGGACATTATTTCCAGGATGTTGACCTGTCCTACTATGAATTCTTGCAGCCTCTTCTGGATCAATCGATAGAGCAATTTGTTTTTCCCAATCCAAAGTACGACGAGCCTCAGTCATTTCCACATCCCATTTTATTGCTTTTTCACGAATCTTTACAAGATCAGCTGCATGTGCAGCTATTCTATATGCAATTAATCCAGATTTTACTTCTTCAGAATTTGGCAATGCAAGATGCTCAGAAGGAGTGAGATAACATAAAAGATCAACTCCTTCAGAGGCAGAAACTGCAGCACCTATTGCACTTGCAATGTGATCATGCCCGGATGCAATGTCAGTGACAAGTGGACCTAAAACATAGTACGGTACATCACCAATTAGAGATTTTGCCAATCTTACATTTGTGGCAACTTCATTGAGTGGTACATGTCCAGGACCTTCAACCATTACTTGAACATCCTGTTCGTGTGCTCGTTTTGTTAGTCGTGCAACATTAATCATTTCTTGAACCTGTAATTCATCATGAGAGTCCAAAATAGAACCAGGCCTTAAAGCATCACCAAGACTAAATGTTACATCATATTTTTTTGCCATCTCAAGAAGATAATCATAGTGAGTAAGATATGGATTTTCCTTGTCATGTTTTAACATCCAAGCAGCGGTAATTGTTCCACCTTTACTAACAACACCCCCATATCTTTGCACTTTCAATATTCGTTTAGCAATATCTTTTGTTATCCCACAGTGAATTGTTGTGTAATCAACACCATCTTTTGCGTTATTTTCAAATGCATTTAGATAATCATCTTCAGTTAAATTTAGGGGGTTTTTGTGAACCTCAACGCCATAGTTATACGCTTCATAAATAGGAACAGTTCCAAAGGTAATTGGTGCAACCTCTAATAGAATTTGACGTATCTTTTTGACATCTCCCCCATCACTCAAATCCATCATAGTATCTGCATGATATTTCACTGCGACTTTTGCTTTTTCAATTTCTTCATCAATATTTACATTTAAGGTAGATGTTCCAATGTTGACATTGACTTTTGTCTTTAGGCCATCACCTATTCCAACATGGTGAATCTTTTGTGATCGTACATTATTACTTGGAATGATGATAGAGCCTTTAGCAATTTTAGAGATTAACCAATGTAATGAAACATCTTCATCTTTTGCCACTTGTTTCATTTCATCAGTGGCAACACCTCTTCGTGCTGCACTCATTTGAGTACTCATATATTAAGTGAGTAATTGCCTGATTTAAACAATAGTAAAAATCAAAAAACTGATCGCTAAAAATGTTTACACCATAGTATGAAAATTGAAGAAGGTCATATCTAATGCTCATTAGATAA
>JAOTTW010000101.1 GCA_029864235.1 Candidatus Nitrosopumilus sp. | reverse complement strand
GCATTGTCAGTTATGATGTTGGAGTTGCAGGAATTCAGAGAATTTTTCCTATTTTAAAAGAGATGGTGAAACAAGAGGTAGATTGTATCATTGTTGTTGCAGGAATGGAAGCAGCATTAGCAACTTTGGTAGCATCATTAGTAGACATTCCGGTGATAGGATTGCCTACATCAGTCGGATATGGTTATGGAGAAAAGGGAATAGGAGCTCTTGCATCAATGCTTCAAAGTTGTGCATTAGGATTATCAGTTGTCAACATAGATAACGGAATAGGAGCTGGAGCAATGGCAGGAAATATTGCAAATAGAACTATACAAAAAACCAAATCAAAATAACATAATAGATTTCAAATTAAGAGAATTTGGTAAACATACATTCCATCTCGTAAATGATATATACCATACTAGAACGAGTCTAGGTAATATTGTCAGGAAAACGTATTGTTTTAACAGCGGATCGTAGTTTAATGACAAATTATAGGGGAAATTTTCTCTACGGGTTTATTGCATGTGGGCCATATGAGGTACTTCCAGAATGGGTTTTTGACAAAGTTTTCTGTCCAGCAGTTGAAACAGATCCAGTTACAGGAGAAGTCAAAGTTGCACAGGTAGGATTAAGAAGAGTAGAAAGTGCTTTGCTTCAAGGATATAGTAGAGATGAAGTGTTCATTGCAAATCCTGAGATGCTAGAAAAATCAATTGGTCCAGATACCAAAGTTGTAGGAATCAATGTAATGGATCCTTTAGGTATGGCTCCAGTTACAACAACAATGTCACCTGAAAAATTATCATATGTTGCAATGAAATTCAAAAAAATGTGTGCCAGTATTATTCAGCTCAAAAAGAAATATGATTTTCACGTAGTAGTTGGCGGTAATGGTGCATGGGAACTAGCAAAATCAGACAGAATGAAGATTCATGGTATTGATACAGTTGTTGTTGGTGAAGCAGATGAATTAGCATTGGATTTATTTCATGATTTAGAAAAAGGCGACGCGCCAGATTTAATGCATTGTTTTGTAAAAAATATCCAAAACATTCCAACAATCGAGGGACCAACAATAAACTCTCTAATTGAAGCAATGAGAGGTTGTGGACGAGGCTGTGATTTTTGTGATGTAAATAAAAGATCAAAGAAAGATTTACCTCTTGAAAGATTACAACATGAGGCAAAAATTAACTTAGATTATGGATTTGATTCAATTTGGTTACATTCTGACGAAATGCTTCTGTATGGTTGTGATAACAGAGACTTTATTCCAAATAGAGATGCAATTACAGAACTTTGGAAGGGTCTTAAAGGATTAGGTGCTAACTTTATTGGAACAACACATATGACATTTTCAGCTGTTGCAGCAGATCCTGATTTAATGCAACAAATTTCAAAAATCAATAAACAAGATGAGACAGGAAGATGGTTAGCAACAAACTTAGGAATTGAAACTGTCGCACCAAAGATGGTGAAAAAGCATTTGGGTGTTAAAACAAGACCATTTGCACCTGAGGAATGGGGCAGTGTAGTAAGAGAAGGTGCAAAAATTCTAAATGAAAACCATTGGTTTCCAGCAGCAACAATAATCATTGGATGGCCAGATGAAACTCCAGACGATGTTCAATATACAATTGATATGATGAGCGACTTTAGGCAGATGAATTTTAGAGGATTAGTAGCACCACTACTTTATCAGGATTTTAGTGAAAAGAATTCTATGCATTTTGGAAACTTAAACGAAGCTCAGTTTACGTTGTTTTGGAAATGTTGGGAAAATAATCTACGTGTGATTAATGATATTATTCCAATTATACTCAGAAACAAAACATATGGTCCTCCAATGAAAGTTTTCATGTATGGAATACTCAAGGCAGGGACTTGGGCCATAATGAGATATCTACGTGGTTTATGTAAAGATCTTTTTAATGGAAGAACACCAGATGAGATCATTGACAAATATGCAAGAGGCAGATCAGTTTCTGCCCCTAAGATTCAAACAAAGAAATTATAGGTTTTCTATAGCCTTATCAGCTATTGTATTTCGCTTTGGGGTTAGGGATATAAAGTAATTTTTATCTGCTCTCTCGACTCCTGAAACTTTTTTAAATGATTTTGATGATACATCAAATTCGTAAATTCCTGGCTCTAGTGTTCCTTTTGCATAAATCATTAGATATGTATCACCAGTAGATGGGCTCAGGGGTATAAACGCCATCACATATCCTTTGTATGAATTAATTGGCATAGTATTTTTCATAGGTGGTGCTGCAGATGCCATATACATAAAAATATCCTCAATTGAATCAAATTCTTCATATTCAACGTTCATGAAAAATAGTAATTTGTTTTAGTATAATAACTTAGAGTAATTTTTTGTAAGAAATTTTCATAATCAAAAAACAGATTTGGTCTTTCTCTTATTTTTTATGATTTTTATAATAACAGCCATAGAAAGAGTTCCTAAAATTACAAAGAATGCAATTTCTCCTATTTCAAAAGTAACTAAGAATAATGATGAAAGAATACTCAAATAGACACTTTCAGCTAACATGTATTTACCTCAAACTTTCTAGAGGAATTATCATAAGATAATACCTTCTAGGTTGTTGGCGTGCAAACCAATTACTACTTACTAAGTGGCTTAAAGTCATAAATGTTTTGTTAGATGAGTTTTTTTAGGAAGAGTTTTCAAGATTGATTTCTGGTTCTGAAGCGTCTATGTACCTTGAAACCAATTAAGGCGGGAGCTGCTATGTACATTCCCAAGTTTAATGCAATAACTGAAATTCCTAACCCAAATACTTCAGCTTCTGAGCCATCATCAGCTAGTGTCATTATGGATAATGATGATATCATTGGAGTTATGAAAGCTCGAACTGCTTCTTGGAAGACAGGATTTTCTCTTTCCATGTCAGCAATTGTTGGAGAGAATGAATAATACAATTGATTAAAGCCAGTCATAAATGCAGATCCTGATGCAGTGCTCATTACGGTATTATCTCTAATCTCCCTTAGGAATTGTACTTGTGGAGCTAATTCTGTGCCATATGCTGCAGTTGCAATAAGACAGCCGCCACCTTTTTCTTCTGGTTCTTTATCTTGAATGACTTGACATATTCCATTAACTAGTTCTGTTCCAGGACCACAAACGGGTTGTGGTTCTGGTTCTGGTTCTGGTTCTGGTTCTGGTTCTGGTTCTGGTTTGGGTTCTGGTTTGGGTTCTGGTTTGGGTTCTGGTTTGGGTTCTGGTTTGGGTTCTGGTTTGGGTTCTGGTGATGGTGTTTCAAACTCTCCACCAGTGTAAATTACTTTGGCTTCACCATCTTGTGCACCAAAATGAAATTCAATAATGTAATCCCCACTAACTTTCCAAAGTGGTCCTCCAGATACAAACGAATGAGAAAATGAGCCATCCGATTTTGGATTGAGTTGTCCAATTGTAACTAAATTACCATCAGGAGCTTTAATCACAAAAGTCAATGCTTTTCCATAATCAACATCAGAATCATAATCTCTGATATTTCCAGTCAGTACAACTCTATCGCCATTTTCATAACTAGGGAATTCCGTCGATGCTGAAATTGGTGGAATATTATGAGAATCAGCAAAGATCATTCCAGTAAACCCATAAGAAAGAATGGAAATTGATAATAATGACAACGCAAGGAAACCCACAAGTCTCATTTTCATTTTGAATCTGGCATGAGGGTATTTATGTATTCAATGAAAGAAAAATTGACTTGATTATACTCGAATTATACCTTTTTTGACAAGATATTGAATTGATTTTATAAAGTCATCATCAGATATTTTATTGTCAGACCACCACTTGGCATTGTCTTT
>JAOTTW010000034.1 GCA_029864235.1 Candidatus Nitrosopumilus sp. | reverse complement strand
CCAGTAATTGGATTTCATATCCAAAAGTAGCAATTCCTATATGGGCGAATTGGTTTATGAGTGAAAAGATACCAGAACATAAAATTTTGGATTCACCTAACATAAATTATAAAAAATCAGGCCAAACATCTTTAGTCTCACATCAATTTGGAGTAAATTTCAATTATGATGACTTTCCTAATGATTTTATTTATGAATTTTCGACAAAATATTCACGTGCGCCTCTTTTACAAATGTCAATAATCCGACCAGACGGAATAAAATTGAATTTATTATCAACATCACTGCCAAATTCAGATTCATTGTCTATCCATAGTGAAAGAATTTTTTCCACAGATGAAATAATTAGAAAAAATCTATCATTACAATCAGACAAATTTGATTTTTCATTAAATAGACTATCATCTGAAGATATTATTTTTTCGAAAACTGTAAATCATGAGCCTCTTAAGGGAAACTACATTTTTTTGATTAAGTTGTATGGAGTAAATTCAGAAAATGATATTGTAGAATCTAGAGTCATCATTGGTGGAAAAGCATTCGGAGTGATGGGCACAGATGAATTAAGAAGGGATCTTGCAATTGGATTACTTTGGGGAACACCATTAGCACTTTTCATAGGATTAGTAGTTGCAATATCTTCAGTGATTATGGGGTTACTCTATGGAGTGTATGCAGGATATAGAGGCAAAAAAACCGACGAAATCATGATGAGATTTAATGATGTGATATATGCACTTCCGGCACTTCCATTTCTAATTATTTTGTCAGTAACTATAAGTAATAGTATATTTTTGATGGCGGGATTTTTGATGGTTTTTGGATGGGTAGGTGTTGCAAAGGTTGCTCGAAGCATGGCATTACAGATAAAAACTAGAGGTTATGTGGAAGCAGCAAAAATGATGGGGCAGAAAAATTCAAAGATTATTTTAAGACACGTACTTCCACAATTATTACCATATGCTTTTGCAAGCATTGCAATTTCGGTTCCTGCTGCAATTACAACAGAAGCAGGAATTAGTTTTCTAGGATTAGGGGATCCTACATTTCCAACATGGGGACAGTTATTGCATGATGCAAATACTCATGGTGCTGCAGCAAGAGGGCTTTGGTGGTGGATCATACCTCCAGGAATAATGATTGCAGTTACAGGACTGGCATTTGTATTCATCGGCAATGCACTTGACGCGATAGTCAATCCGAAATTAAAGAGGTAATGAATTCTTCTAAACGATACAAAATATACATTTCAATAAAAGCAGGTAATAATTGGTTTTAATTATTAACTAATTCAAATTTGAATTAAATTTAATTTTTCAATATTTTCAATCTGTAAATTGGATCTGAGAATTGTAAAAAACCTAGAAAGTGTGCTCATTTCCACAAGGCAAATAGAGAATTAATTTGAGAGAGAGTATTTTTTTATTAGACTTAGAGCATGATCATTTAGCTTAATTGTATAAATTGCAGCATTTTTATCCTTTATTTCAGCCAAGGCTTCAGCAAATTTTGTTTTTTCTTGTTCAGTTTCACCTGCTTCATGTGCACATAACGTGAATGTTTTTAGATTTAGATTGTTTTGGAGTAAATAGGAGATGAATTTTTGATAATTCTCTGTACTTGACCAATCAATATTTTTTTCTTTACATGTCGTTATCCAAACATCAAGTGAATTATGAAAAATTACTTTTTTACGTAATTCTTCTAGTGACATGCTAGCATCAACCTAGAAATCAGCACGTTGCATTTTAGAACCACATCTAGGGCAAGTTCCACCTTTATGCTTATGATTGCACACCAAGCAAACATAGCGTACTGCACCACCTCCACCAGCATTCATTCCAAAGAATCCTCCGCCAGTTCCGGTTCCAGAATCACCATAACCACGCATACGACTCATGTAACGTCTTCTAATTAATAATGGAAATGCAATAAAAATTGCCAAAGCTGCACCAAGACCATATGGAAATGGCAATATCATTTGAAGACCAATACTAATTGCTAATGAGGCCCCCAAAAAAATCAAATAAGTCTTATAATTAAACAATTTATTACAAGTACCTTGAAAATACTTATAAAGTTTTGTCAGTTTCTTAACTTTTTCTTTTGAACTAGAAAAATTTTTGACATCATACAATAGAAAGATTTACTGAATCACCATTGCTGTCCCAAGCAAAGATATTATTTTCATCATATGGAGACTTGACAATAAGTGAAACTAATCCAAAGAAATTGTGCAGATCAGTAACAGAAGGCTTTGCAGATCCACTAGGATGAGAGTGAACAATTCCAACATAACTCATGTCAAAAGGCAAAAAAGAATGAGGAAATCCCGCAAAAGTAGGTCCAGTGTAATTAAAGGGGGGGATCACTAACCCGTTAATCACAATATTTCCTTGCTTAGATTTTCCCTTCAAAATAAGAATTCCTTCATTTGGGTGCTTCATCTGGCAATAAGACAAAATACTATCCAAGACTTTGCGTTCAAGGAAAACCTGTCTTTCAATTTTTTTCTTTTTAAAGAGCATATAATATATTCAAAAGTAATACTAATTAGTTTTAAGAGGATTTTTTTATAGTGTATTGAATATTCGTGAACTGTCGTAATGTAGTTTCCAATAATGATTTATGCTTAGAGATTTGGGAATGAATCTGAATTATTTGATTTTCAAACGCAACTAATTTTTGAATTTGTTCATCTTTTTCCTGGAATTTTTTTTGTAGTTCTTTTTCAAATTTTAACAGATCACCTCTATCAAATTCATTCATCTGAGATTCAATGTTTTGAATTTTTTCTCTAAGTATATCAACCTGTTTGATAAACGAGTCAAGCATCTCTATAGTTTCTGTAATTTGCATCATTGATTTATCCACATCCTTTACAGAGATAGAACCAGAAAGAATTCCTTTTCTAATATTTTCTAGAATTATAATTATCAAATCCTTGTTTTTTGAAACAAGTGTTTGGATTGGATTCTCAACTAGCTTTGATAATAGATTTCGTTGTTCTTTATCTGAAGAAATATACTCATATCTTCCAAGAGGCCTGGAAATTTTTGTGAATTGTGAATCAATTTGATTTTTAATTTGAGATTTTTCAGAATTGAGCTTACTTAATGATTGTTTTAGTTTTAGATAACCTTCATATTCCTTGGAATTTTTTATTTTTTTAATAGAATTATTCAATGATTCAATTTTGTTTTCAAGTACGTTAACACTAGTTTTTAGTTCTGAGATTCTCTGTTCGTTGTGTTTAATCTCATTTTCAGAAGTCATTATCATTTTTAATAAATCATTAATTTTCTGTGAAGTGTTTAATGAATCATCATGATTTTTTAACAATTGTTTTATTTCAGAATGATTAGAATTCATTTGAGCTAGAATCTCTTTTAATTTCTCAGCATATTTTTTTGCAAAAATATGAATTACTCGTGTTTGCCTCCCTAAAACATCACCAATTTTTTTTAACACTTGATTTAAAATCCCATCTAAATTACGAGTATCTTCAAAGATAGAGATTATTGGTAAATCTGATACATCTTTTTTTATTACTTCAATTACTTGATTTTTACCTCTTACAACAATTATTCGCAGATGTTTATCAATATCATCAACAGCAAGATTGTCTTTTTCTAAGGTTTGACCAATTTTGACAAGTTCCTTAATTAGGGGCTGTGTCATATCTCGTAAAGATTTGATTTCAGTTAATGCCTGAGTTTCTCTCATATGAAGTATATTATCAACAATTTCGGAAATATCTTCAAGAGAGATTTCCAATTGTTTAGGTACATTATGAGTTTTCTCATCCTTCTTTTTTCCCCATCCAAATACCATTTTTTGTTATTGGTAATTGGGGATTAAATGTGTTAGATGACTAAAATTTAAAATTCTGCCATTAAGCAAAAAAAACATGGTAAAAATTTCAAAAAAATCATTTCATACTGGAACCGTAAAAAAAACCATTACAATTAATGCATCCAAAGACAAGATTTGGAGAAAAATCAGTAATATAGTAGATTTGCCGACATGGGTAATTGATGTTAGAAAAACAATTTATCAATCTAAAAAGAAAAAAGATGTAGGAGCGATAAGAAAAATTACATTTAATGATGGATCTACAATTGAAGAGCATGTTGTTGCCTGGAAAGCAGGCGAATATTTCACATATATTGCAACTGAAGGATTACCACTAAGAGCATATGTTGCAACAATATCAATTAAACAGAAAACCAAAAAATCAGTTCAATTGACATGGCAATCTTATTTTAACAGTAAAAAAATGACACAAAAGCAATTTATTAAATTTTTGGCATTTATGAGTTCATTTTATGAGACATCACTAGAAAATCTCAAAGCATTACTAGAAAAATAGTACTAGGTAGTTAAATTATCAAAATGTAAATACGATATTATTAAAAATTAGATTGTGAGTGATACTAGATTTACAATAATTGGTATATTATTAATTTTTGTAGGATTTTTAGTGTTGGGAATATTTGGTGGAAACTTTCAATCTGCCAATATCGAAATGGCAGAATTTGGGGATTGTTTTGAGTATTCGGATAATAACGAGCCTATTCCAATAAATTGCTCTTACAAGTCACTTGATCAGACTATCTTTTTTTCAATAGTTGTTGTATTGATTACAGCAGGGGTGATATCTCTAATTAAGGGAGTTAGAGGAAAATGGGACAATCAAGTCAAATCAGAAGACATGGTAGGGCCTGGAGGAGACAAGAATCCAGAAAAAGAAGAATGATTTGATTCTACAGAAGCGTTAGAATTTTCAATCAGATTTTAATTTCTCAGATTCTTCAGAATTGTCTTCTTTCATTCTTTGAAAATATATTTCTTCATATGGCATTTTGATGATTTTATTTACAAAATTTGCATTTAACCTTTAAGAATAATTAACATAACCTAGGCATAAAACACATCAATTTTGCAAATCAAAAAGTATTACATATCATTTAACATACTCCATTTTTCACACATTTAATTGTGAAATACATATAAAATAAAAAAAATTAATTGAGAAACACTGAAGAAATCTAGAATGGTTTTTCAATTAATTCTTTGAGATTCTGAAAAACTTTTCCTACTTCATCCATTCTTTCATTGAATTGTTCATTGGTAATTTCTTTAGGCTTTACCAAAGTAATTATAACCTCAGATTCATCACCGCTTGGAACAACACGCATGGGAACATCCCACTTTGATTCTTCATCAATGTAAAGATGGTCTAAAATTCCCAGAAGTTTGTTTTCGTTAAATTTTAGTTTCGCAGTTCCTTTAGGGGTTGTAAATGACCACCAACCATCTTCGGATTTCGTCGCATCAAGCATTATTTTGGAAGGAGCGCTCAGGATTGAATCAAATACATCACCTGTTTTTTTGTGTACAGTAAAAGTGAGAGTTCTGGAGCGAGTCACATTTTAAAACTCAATTTATGATTAAAAAGGATATAGTAGAAAGGAATAGTTTACTGACGAGTTATTTATTAAGAAATTCCCGGATTTTTTTAAGATTTGTGACGTTTGATTCATGAAACATTTCTATAGATTCAGATATTGAATCAGGTAAGAGAGTTTTGATGTTTTTAACTAGGTCATCACCACTAGAAATCATATTATCAATTAATTCTTCAATTTCGTTTTTTTCCTCTGGCATTCTATCTCAGATTCAACTTAGTTGTCTTTTCGTATAAGAGTCGAGGTAGATCTGACTTTATCTAGTTTTTGTATGTTCCATGAAACAATTTCACGGATTTTTTCAAAGTTTTCTGCCTCTAGTTTTATCATTATATCATGAGTTCCAATTGTTTCAAAGACATCTTTGACCTGCTCTATTTCATTTAATTTTTCAACTAAGTCTACCTCTGCACCGAGATCACAGTTTAACAATACATATGCAATTGTCATAACTAATTTGTGTGAAATGATTATTTAAGTTAGAATGATCATAGATATGAATATTAAAAATCAGAATCTTTTTTGGGCAATTTCATCAATTTTTTAATTAGAATTCAAAGAATTTCAGCTTAGTGCATACATAAGGGGATAAATAGAGACAGGAATAAATTTAACAATATACGTAATTTATCTCAAAATTTATTCATTTGTAGAGTGATAAATGATCAAAAGACAGATGTTTGTAAAATCATTATGTATAGATTGATTTTGAGTAATTATTAATATCAAAAAATAATTGAGCCAACATGATAATAGGTAAAATCAAAAATAATGAAAAAAGGATAAAATTTAATTTAGAAATTAAATGCTCGAACTGTAAAACTGAGGTTCCAGGAGGAATGCAAACATCTGAACAATACTATGGTTCAGAGTCATTTCTCAAGGAAATTGAAAAATTTAAAAAAAATTATCTATGTGGGAAATGCCGTGATAAAAAAAGAATCAAACAAAAAAATAAAAAAAGAAACTAAACATCATCCTATCCCAAAATAACACATTAAAATGTTGTAATTTTTTACAAATTTATTTTACATAAATGACGAATGCATCATAATTTGATTTAAGAAAAGATTCAAAAAATCAAAGTGGGAAGTAAATTCAAAATCATTTTAAAAATGCCAGCGCCTTAACAATGTCTGTTTTACTTATAATTCCTATGATATTTCCATGTCCTGATAATACTCCAGCACCATTGATGCCTTTGTCTAGCAGTAATTTTCCAGTATTTGCCAAATCATCATCATAGTTGACAGAAATAATATTTTTACTCATTATCTCATTTATTTTAGTACTTCCTCCGAATCCGGATTCGGAGATAAATCCCTTTCTTGGAAAGATTACCGATATTATAGGGTCAGTGTTGTCAAGTACATCTTCTTGTCTTCCCAAACGTAGTGTCATATTGAATAAATCTCTGAATGTAACGATTCCAACAGGAGTCTCTTCATGGTTACGGAGTATGACTCGAGATATTTTTTCATCAATCATTTTCAGAACTACCTTGTACAGAGGAGTGTCAAAGTATTGCCAAGCATAGTATGGAGACATGTATTCTCCTACAATTTTTTTATCATGATATGTTTTGGTAAAATATCTTACAAGATCAGTTTTTGTCAGTATTCCGGTAACTTCATTATTTACAGTTATTATCAGAGAACCTATTCCATTTTTTAGCATATATTGAGCACATTGATGAAGTTCTGTTTTTTCATCAACAGAAATTAATTTTTTGAAAATTTCAGATAATGGAATCTCATCGAGTTTTCTTTCAGAATTATCAGTTAAGAGAAAAAGCCCCAAGTCTTTTTCAGATACAAGTCCGTTAATTTTGCCATTCTGAGTTACCAATAATCGACTTTTCTTCTCATCAATTATTTTTTTAAGTACATCTCCCAAGCTAGATTCATATTTTATGGTTCTTGGTGAATTCATGTAATCCTTGGCGATTTTCATAATTTGACAAATTCAGAGAGTTATAAAAAACACTATGTAATTACCAACTATGAAAATCAATTTCAATTATGCATCAATTTTGAGTTAATAGCAGACATTGATTGTATTAATAATACAAACTCAATGCCAACTATTGTGCTTGGTGAAGAATGCTTTCAAATTTTGTATTTAACCTCGATGGATGATTTATCAGTAGGAATTTAATGCCACAAATTATTTTACAATCATTCTATGCACTGAATTTTCCAATCCAGGACAAAGATGGAATTAAACAAATTTTTAATTTAAATTTGTTTTTTAAATTTGTAAAAATTAGTTGATGGGAATTTTATTGCTAATGTGCAAATTTTTTGTCCAAGAAAAATTATTCTTTGGTGGGATCTCCGCTCAGGATATTTAGGACATGTTCTATTATTTGTTTTTGTCCGCCCTCATGTAGATCCATTCTCATGGTATCTGAACCCATACTTACGAAGATGAGATTATTATCTCCTAATGGAAAAGTTATTCGTGTAATTTTCTCAAATGCGGCAACTGCATACAAACCTCTGCCAATTTTATGGCTTAGTTCTTTTCTTGCTTTCCAAGCACTTGCGGCTCTTTTTAGAGAAGCTGCGGTTTCATCAGAGGATAGATAATTTGAAATTCCTTCACGATGATTTACAGTAAGAATATTACCATCCACATCAGTAATGACACTGTGTCGAATATTTACATCCGAATCCATAATTCGCTGTAAGAGGCCTTCAAAAACCATATAATTAATACGTGGAGATATTACTTAAGATTATCCAAACGTCAATTAACTAAAATGATCATATAGGGACAGATAATTTTTGAATATAATTATAATAAGTTTTCAAAAAATCCATAATTTTTCAATCTTCATTCTTTTCAATTGTTGCTCCATTGCAAGAATACCAAAGTATTTTAAATATGATAAGTTGATGTATTGCCCTATTAATTCCTTCATCATAATTTAACCGCAAAAAGTCTATCAGTGTCTTCTATCCGGAGAATATTATTTTTCAAATTTTCAATGTCATGACGAATCTCTTCTCGCATTATCATTCTAAAGATGTTATTAAAAATAGCTATGATTATTTAATTTCTTAATTATCATCAAAAGTATGGAAAAAAATTAAACAAATGTAAATATTTTCCAAAATGGTATTTTTATTTTTGAATGGCTTTTATCCTTCGGCAGTGATCTTCCAAAACAACATCGAAGGAAAAAAATATCGATTGGTAAAAAGTCAAAGGACTTGTATTAGTGTTTGGAAGATCATTATGAATTTGGTTTTGTCGTCAGAGACATACCAGTGCAAACAAATTCAGGGTTTAAGGGAATGTCCCCATTTAAGGGATTCATAATAATTACGACTTTTGGGGCGAGGTATGATTTGTTAAAAACATGGGTAAGTGTTTTATGAAAAAATGCTCCATAACATAATTTTACTTGTTAAAAGAAAAAAATATTCAGATTTATTCAAATAAATCTATAATTTTGATTTAAATTATTTAATGCAAGATGGGCATAAAGTAATTATGCAAAGAGATAGATTATCGGAATGGTTTGTCCCAAAATTTGGCTCTCGAAATTTTAGATTATCAGTAGGAATTTTATTTTTACCATATTCTGGAATGGTGATTTCCTTTGCCATTTGGGGCTCACTTTCAGTAGAATTTAGTCTTGATAGACTAGCATCCATTTGTTTGCTCTATTTTCTTGCAATAGGAATAGCTGCACATTGTCTTGACGCATTAGGAAGTAAGAAAAAACCATGGGGAAACATATCGCATACAAAACTTTGGTCAGCCTCAATAATTTCTTTAATCATATCTTTTTCTGTAGGATTGTATTATGCATTTTTAGATTCTTGGTTATTATTCCCAATAGGCATGGTTGAGGGGTTCTTTCTATTTGCATATAATCTTGAATTGTTTCATGGTAAATTTCATAATAACACATCATTTGTTATATCATGGGGAATTTTACCTGTTTTTGCAGGAGCTGTAATTCAATCAAACTCTATATCATTTGAGACCATAATATTTTCTGCAATTGCAGGCCTTGCAAGCTATATTTTGATTAATACATCTAGAAAATATAAAATTCTAAAACAACAAAATGTAAATTATCAAACATATTACAAAAAAGAAAAAATTCTCAAGATGGTAAGCTTTTTTGTTATATTTAGCACAGTTATCTTTTTTGCTTTAAGGGTATCTTTAATTCATTAAAATAAGATAATAGTTCATGAATGTATCTTCAGAAGATTTGCTAGATAAAATTTTAGATGCGCCCGTTGGTCAGGTGGTCACGGTTCTAGGAGAGGTATTAAACTGTAAGATCAAATTAAAAGTTATAGAACAAAACACTATTGCCACTAACTACTTTGTGAGAAAAGTAGCAATTACTTCAGATGGGTTACCACTGATAAAGGCGGAAGTAAAATTTGACTCTACTGTTTTACCGGAGTTTATCATGGCTGATCTTTTAAAGAAAAAACGTGGTGTTGGGACCATCCTTAATGTAAATGGCATCAAAGCCACTAGAAAAGTCATATCCTTGAATCGCAATACGCATAAGGGCAGAGCAACAAGAGAATATCAGATTATTCATAATGGAATAGTTTGGTTCACCATATTCGAAGAAATAAAACTAGACAATCTTGATTCCAACAATAATAGTTGAGGAGCCAAATGTCAAGTCTTGCCTAGATGTTTTTAGCCCATAATGTCTCATGGCAGATTCATATTCTCTTACCCAGCTTGAGTTTCTTATTACATGAGGCAAATAAATAAAGACCTGTTTCCAATTTGGGATAAAAAGACCAACCAAATAAAGTAATTTAAAGTAAAAATTCCACATTTTTTGTACAAGTTTATTTTTAGGATATGTAAAATCATGAAGGATAATTTTTCCTCCCACATTAAGATGCTCAATACAATTTTTAACTAGAACGTCAGCGATGCAATATTTTGGCAAGTATGATGCAGCAATACAATCAAATTTTCTTTCTAAATCAAGTTTTTCAGCATCTTGATTTACAAAAGAAACATTCCGATACAAAATTAATTTTTCTTTAGCTTTTTCAAGATAGTTTTTAGTAATATCTACGCCCGTAATTTTTGCTTTTGGAATCTTTTCTGCAATTTTTCTTGTAAGTATGCCTGTGCCACAAGCTAGTTCCAGTACAGTTTTTTCATTAGATAGGTGTTCAAGAATTTTTTGTTTCCAAAAAACATCTTTCCCAAAAGTAGTCCAATACACTATTTTATCATATGAATTTGCAGTGTTGTTAAAAAATGTCTGGACTAGTTCTTTGGGATTTTTTTTAATCATAATGTTTATTGGATTTTTTATTTAAAGTAGTTGATGAAGTATAGACACCATGATATAAGTGGACAGTGCAACTGAATTTGGACAAGTATGTCATCGTCCCCCCTTTTATAAAAAATTAGATACTAAACATCTTTTATGAGGGATTTAATTTTCTTGGCAAGATCAGGAGTCACTTGCAATTCTTTATGAGATTCTTCGACATGCTTTGTAGCTTTTGTCATTAATTCTTCTTCAGTTTCTGCAGTAGCAACCCATCCACAATCAGATCCTGCATCTGCACAACTAAGACTTTTTGTCATAATAAAGAAAACCATAACAGGTATTTATTTAATTATCAATATAAAAAAGAAAAAAAGGTTATCTTCGTCTTGTTTTAGAGGGAGTTTTTCTTGATTTAGACATAGTTTTAGATTTTCCTTCATTTTGTTTTCTTGTAATCCATCCTTTCTTGGCGGCTGCAGATTTTTTCTTAAATTCTGCAGATTTTGTTGTGCTTGGTTTTTTTGATACAGATTTCTTTGAAGATAGTTTTTTCTTTGCCATTAATAAATACAAGAAATAGTCACATTTCATATACACACATTAACAATTGTTGATTGGATGATTAACTAAGAGAAGGTGCATAGATTGTAATTCTGTATAGGATTATGAAATTATGTGTTATTGTTAAAAATTAATAAAATTAAAGTCAGTATCCTTATCAGGAAAAAATATCTCATCTTTTTGTGGTTCGATGAAAAGAACCTATTTTTTGTTATTTACAACGAGAATTGCTGTATGTTGTTCTCCACGTATATTGCCCAAAATTATTCCTGCACAATGGAGAGTCCTTCTTTTTTCATTAGAGTATGTATGTTTTACAAAAAAATACTTTAACGATAGGACAAAATCACAGTCAAATATTTCTGAATGGTATTTTTTTTGATTTATAGTATTTCGTTTCATTGGGCATTCAATGTCTGATTATGGAGGACAATAGTATTTTCATCAGCAAGTAAATGCTTGCATCATCTAGTATTTTGCCTTTTAATTTCCTCCAAAGCAAGTTTTCAAGCTTGTGACTTGTTAGAAAGATTTTCTTTACCACAATCGAGCAAACCAATAATGCCTGATAAGTTTTTCAAAATTCTAAATTTTAGTTTTTAAATAATTATTAAGAGCACATAATTAAAAAAAGTATTCTCATATCTTAATATATTGATTTCAATAAATAACATGAGTTTTTATACATAAAGAGGGTTTGAGACATACAATCACTTAATGTCACTAGAAATGGAATTGTGGCATCATAATAAATAAAGTAATTAAAAGAAGTTTTAATTGCAAACTATACTTTGAAAATATTTCTAGAATAGATCTTTATACAATAAAGATTTCTAAGATAGTTATTCTCTAAAAAATCAAGAAATAGTTTTTCCTATTGTAAGGGTAAGCACAATCTCTGATGTGTCTGTTTCTTTATTTACTTCCCAATCAAGTTCTCTTTTTATCAGTTCATATTTTTCCAAAGTATGATCTTTGGAATCCACGATCTCAACTTGATTGGCCTTTGGGCGAACAATTACTTCTCTTGGTTCATGATATGCTTTAAGGATTCGAGCATTGCGAATTAAGACTATTTTCATGTTGTATATATTAGAAATTATAATAAATATTGATCTCTATTCCATCAGCCGCCATTGGTATCTATCATTAATCAAACCCTAGAAAAGGGCATAAAGAAGTATTTAGAAAAAAATGAGTTTGCGTAGATATACACTATTGAATATAGATTCGAGCTTGTCATATCTACAAAAATTGAGTAAAATTCTATATTTTGTTTATTAGAATTAATATTAGAAAAATACACAGAAACTTTTCTATGTATGATGAAGAACACTACAAGTAGCAGATAAAAAATATCCTGCATTGACATTTGTATTTAAAAATCAAGATGCGGCATTGACATTTGAATTACAAAGTAAGGAGTCAAAGATAATAGAAAAAGGACTTGATTCTACCTGAAATTCTTAAATCTATTTCAAATTCTAAAGGATTGATCAATTTTTCCTTTTATCCAGATGGTCAAGAATGAAAAAAATTTGAAGGTAATACATTGTGAAAACAGTGAGTGGTATTTGTGCAGGTAGCGATGTTCCTATTGAAAAAAATGGTAAAACTTTCTATTTGAAAGATGAGGATTTACCTAAAATTGCGAAGATAAATGAAGGGATTCCATTTACTTGGGCATGACGATAAGATTATTGGTAAAATTATAAAAACATGGGTAGACAGCAAAGTTGTCAGATTTGAAGCAGTGATTCCTGAAGGTTTGCCAGCTGCTATGACCATAACTCTTGCCATAGGTGTAGGATACATGGCAAAAAGAAATTCAATAATAAGAAAACTTCCTGCAGTAGAGACTCTTGGCAGTACCACCATAATTTGTTCAGACAAGACAGGAACTATCACTGAGAATGAGATGACTGTAAGCGAAATTTATGCAGGTGGGAAATTCTTTGAGTTAACTGGTACTGGATTTCAACCGGCAGGAGAAATTAAACACAATCAGGTCAACATCAATCTCAATGAACATCAAACATTGAAGGAATGTCTCATTACAGGACTTTTATGCAATGATTCGGATTTAATTCAAAAAGAAAATAATTGGGAGGCAAAAGGAGATCCGACAGAAGTTGCATTAATCACAGCAGCTCACAAGGCAAACCTCAAGCAGACACTAGCAGAGTCATTTTGTAGAATAGATGCGATTCCATTTGAGTCTCATCTCCAGTTTATGGCCACATTGTATGACAATGCAGGTGACAAAATAATTTATGTGAAAGGTTCTGTCGAAAAAATCCTTGCAATGTCTTCGTATCAATTAAATGATCATACAGGGCTTGAAAACATTACAGAGATTAATATTTCAAAATTAAACAAAATTGCAGATGATATGGCATCAAAAGGATTGCGAGTCTTGGCTTTTGCCAAAAAGAAAATAGAAAGCAAAAATCATAGAATTGAAATATCTGACGTAGATAACGGACTGGTTTTTCTGGGCTTTCAAGCCATGTTAGATCCTCCAAGACCTGAAGTTATTGATGCCATAAGAGAATGTCAAAATGCTGGAATTCGCGTCAAAATGATTACTGGTGATAATCTAAAAACGGCAATCAGCATAGGCAGAAAAATTAGGCTAAATCAGTCATCTCAAGAAAATCCTTCACACATAACAGCAATCACAGGAAAGGAATTAGAACAATACTCAGGGAATGATTTGGTCGAAATTGTAGATAATACAGATGTGTTTGCAAGGGTTTTACCAGAACGAAAATTTTCCATAGTAAAGGCACTTCAATCCAAAGGTAACATTGTTGCAATGACAGGAGATGGAGTAAATGATGCACCTGCTCTAAAACAAGCTGATGTTGGAATTGCAATGGGAATTACAGGTACTGAGGTTGCAAAGGAAGCATCTGATGTAATTTTAACTGATGACAACTTTGCATCAATCAAGGCAGCAGTAGAAGAAGGAAGGAGAATCCTTGACACATTAATCAAATTCATCACTTGGACACTTCCTACAAATTTTGGGGAAGGGTTAGTCATATTGACATCTATCTTTACGGGCTTGCTTATGCCGATTCTACCAGTTCAGATTTTATGGATTAACATGACTACCGCTTTGACATTGGGAATGATGTTAATTTTTGAACCAAAAGAGGTAAATGTGATGAGTCGTCCTCCTAGAAAACCTCACTCTCCAATTCTCACAAAGGACCTGATAATACAGATATCTATTGTAAGTGTGTGTATTCTAATCTCAGCATATGGCTTATTTGAGTTGTCAATAGATGAAGTCAGTACTATTGAAGAGGCAAGAACGATTGCAGTAAATACAATTGTCATGATTGAAATATTTTATCTGTTTAACTGTAGATCTTTAACTAAATCCTTTTTGAGAGTAGGATTTTTTTCAAACAAGTTGATTTTCTTTGGAGTTGGGGTTATGATTTTGCTACAGATTGCTTTTACGTACGTTCCTGTTATGAATGAGATTTTCCAGAGTCATTCAATTGAGATGGATTCGTGGTTGAAAATAATTGGAGTATCTATTGTCACCTTTCTAATAATTGAAATAAAAAAAGTTACTAGTAACAGGCTGAATTTAAAACGAAAAAGATAGAATCTATAACCAGTTCAGCAAATCACTCAGAATACTATCAATTCTTTTCATGAAATGTTGACTTTTTGTTTTAGGGCAAAACGAGTAAAAATTACTCCAAGTATAGCTATGACAGAATTAGGCTCCATAGAATTAGTTCAAAACTCACTTAGTTTGAAGTAATTCACTTCAAAAACGATACGAATCTTTTTCAATTTTATAAGGAATAGAGTTTTGAAAATCAAATGTGAAAAAAATAAGTAGATTTAATTTCTCTCACTTGCTGTTTATTTCATGTCAATATCTACTCATAAAAAAAATCTTTTAAAAAATAGCGTTATAGCTGCATGGATTATCTTAACTGTCTTTTTGGGGTTTGTTTTAGGTTTTTCAGCTCCTTGGCAAGAACTGATGGGAGACAGTCCATTTTCATCCCTTGCTACAGTTCATGGAATTTTTGCAACTTTGGGAGTAATATTCGGTTCTGCGGCAGGATATCTTGGATGGCGTTTATTGTTGGGGCATTTGAGAGCTTATAGAGATCTTAGAATATTATCTACAATTTCATCGGTTTTAGCAGTCCTTGCCATAGTTACTGGTAATTGGATCTATACAGCTTATCGAGGCCCTGGGGGACCGCGAGAGTTTTTTATTTCTACATTTCCAGAAATACACGAAATTTTTTTTGAATTTAAAGAACATATTTCGCTTTTTCCACTTCCTATCGCAATAGCTGCTACCTTTATACTTTGGAAGTATAAGGATGCAATACCTTTTGATGAAAGATTACGAAATGCA
>JAOTTW010000033.1 GCA_029864235.1 Candidatus Nitrosopumilus sp. | reverse complement strand
TCCTTTTCCATTCATTGCTTCTTTTGCGTTTTTAAATAAATTAACAAATACAATAATTATTTTTTCTTTATCACATTCTACTTCTACAGAAGATTTTTCAAATTCAACTTTAATTGTTTGTGGTAAATTTGAACGGATTATAGATTCTTCAATAATTTCATCAATTTTACATCTTGTTGAATTTAGAGGAGTTGTTCGGACATAATCCAAAACATCATCAATTTGGTGAGTCATTCTAAAAATGGCCGAATCAATCATTTTTAATTTCTCATGTGATGATGAACTAAGATTTTCTTTGTTTTTAATTAGTTCCAAACCCATTTTAATTGTAGATAATGGATTTCGTAGTTCATGTGCGATTCTTGCTGAGAGTTCTCCAATAGTACTAAGTTTTTCTAATTTTAACAATCTTGTAGATTCACCTCTAAAAATTTTGATAATAAATAAAATTATTAATAAATGAATTCCAATATTTAAAAACATTAAAGAAATTTGAAAAATAAGTAATCTTTCTGATAAAAATTTTTGATGTTGACTAAGTTTATTTACAAAAAAATTTGCTTCATATAGAAAGTCATTTTTAGATTGATCTAATTCAAAATATGTTTTATCTGTAAATTTTTGAGATGAATCAACAATCAGCATGGCTAAATTTTTGTACTCGTTGAATTGTTCTTCTAACTTAATGAAATCCAATAAAAATTCCTCAGGAATGGGATTAAGAATTATGTTACTTTCTATTCCACCCTCTTTTAAAAGTAATAGATTTTTTTCCAAAGAATCAAATCCGTGCATAGGATTTTGATTGTCTTTGTCAGAAAGTATTTCTTTGAATTCATAAAAAGAATATACTGCAAGAAATCGATTTTTTCCGGCTAAATTAATAGAGTTTCCAATTAGAGAAGATTCATTTTCATAAAATGCTAAAATTGTAAAACTAGCAATAATTATCATAATTTGAAGAGATAGTAAAAAGGAAATTTTGTATTTATTTTGCAATTTTTAAAAGTTTTATATGATAATATAAAAATTAGCCTTAATTTTATGTATAACTTGAAAATTAATTTTACACTAGTTCTAAAACTGCTTTGGCTTGCTTGTAATGAACCTCATCAATCATCTTTCCATCAACGGTTGTTGCACCTCTTCCTTTCTTTGAAGATTTAAGATAAACATCACATACTTTTCTTGCCCACTGAATTTCAGTTTTACTGGGATGAAAAATTTCATGAGTGATATTAATTTGGTCTGGATGTATGATGCTTTTTCCAGTATATCCTAAGCTTTTTCCAATCTTACAATCTTGTTCTAACCCTTTGGTATCTTTAAGATCCTGCCATATTGCATCAATTGATGCCACATCTGCTGCTTTAGCATCAACAGGTACCTTTGCACGTGAGTATCTTCCGCCTTCTTGATCTTTTGTATATTCAATTCCTAGATCATTTAGAAGATCAAAAATGCCAAAAACAACTGCTGATATTCGTTTACTATAAGAAGCAATATTGTATGTATTAACTACGCCTTCAGCTGATTCTATTGATGGGATCACTTGAATTGGTTTTAATTTTCTTGTTTTTTCTAATTTTGAAATATTTTTTTCAATTTTTTTCATCTCTGCAACGTTGTTAACTTTTGGTATGACTATTCCATCAATTCCTTTTTGTATAATTTCTTTGAGATCATCTGGAATCTTGCCTGAAGCTGGGGAATTTGTTCTAACAAAAATTGAAGATAAATATGATGAGCGAGATTTTAGTGCGGTCTTTATTAGTTGTCGTGCATTACTTTTTTCTACATCTGGTACGGAGTCCTCTAGATCAAAACACACAATGTCAGCTTTGAGGGTTTTTGCTTTCTCTAAAAATCTAGAATTGTTTCCTGGAACAAAAATGAGGCTTCGAAAAAGCTGTGTCATTAAATAGCGCTATGCGTTCTCTGGCTTCATTAAGATTTTGCCAAAGAATTTGCCTTGGACCATTTTTGTGTGTGCTTCTGCTGCTTGTTCAAATGAATATATCGAATCAATTTCAGCTTTAATCTTACCTTTTCCCATCCAATACAATCCATCATCCATTTCTGCTTTTGTTCCTTGAGTCGAACCTAACACATTAATTCCTTTAAAGAAGATATGTCTTAGATCGATTTTTGCATCATAACCTGTAGTAGCTCCACATGATACAAGAGTCCCACCATAGTTTAGTAGTGTCAATTGTTTGTTGAAGTGAGTTTCACCAATATGATCAAATGTTACATCTACACCAGGTCTAACACCAGTTTTTGCAGCTATATCTTTTGTAATTTTATAAACTTCTTTATGCCAATCCTCTTTTCTATGGTCTACTGCATAGTCTGCTCCTAATTCCAGACATTTGTCCAATTTGTCAGGACTAGCAGTTGCTATAACAGTACAATTGTATAGTTTTGCAATTTGTATACCAAAACTACCTACTCCAGAACCACCGCCCATAATCAATACAGTTTGTCCTGGTGTTATCTTGGCTCTTCCAACTAACATATGCCATGATGTAAGTATAGTCATAGATGCAGCAGCTGCTTGATCATATGATACACCATCTGGAATTTTTGAGACGTTAACTTCAGGTAAATGCACTAATTCACTATATGCTCCCCATAATGGTCCTGTTTGGAATCCCCAAACTTGTCTATTAGTACAATCAAATTCTCTACCAGAGGTACATAATTTACACACTCTACATGCAAGATTAGAGTGAGATACTACTCTGTCTCCTACTTTTATATTTTTGACATCTTCTCCTACTGCTACAACATCCCCTGCAGCATCAGAGCCTGATACGTGCGGTAATGGTATAGCGATAGGAACTCCCCTCATTCCCCAAATATCATTATAATTGAGAGCAGATGATTTTAGTTTAAAGACTACTTCATCTGCTTTTGGTTTTGGGTCATCTATATCCTGGACTTTGAGGATTTTAGCATAATTATCATCTGGTGCGTATTCATTGTATACTACGGCTTTCATGTATTTTTGACGCCCTACCCATAATTATATTTTATCTTAGATTATATTCGATTTATCTTAAAGTCTCGTTTTGGTTGTTGCATTGAGAGTAATATTTGCTTGAGTTGATCGTCTGAAATCTGAGAGTGCATCTTTCCTTGTGATGCCATCCCTATAAGATATTGCTCAACGAGATCTGAAAGTTCAGGTTTTACCATTTTGATGTTATTCAATCTCATTCTTGCTTCAGGTGCTAGAATTTGTTTTAAGATCTGTTCTTTCTGTGCTGTAAAATCTTGATTGTTTTTTTTGTCCTGAAAATCATCAGAATCTGGATAACTCATCTTGAATCTAAGAATATATTTTAAGTTGTGGATTTTCCGCTATTAGTTCATTAAGAATCTCTGTTGCTAGTCTATCTAGTTTTTGCATTCCTTGTTTTGAAACAACACGTCCTTTCTTCTCAACTTTTTCAACATACCCGAGTTTTTCTAATCCATGAATTGCATTACGAATAATTGCACCACCTGCATCTTTGTGATGAGCAGCACCATATCCTGACGGTTTACCACCACCATAATCTTTTCTTAATTCGTTAATTCCAATTGGGCCATGAATGTAAATTTTTCTCAAAATTGATGCACATCTAGTATGCCACCATTCTCTATCTTGTGGAGGCTTGTCTGCATGAGCCCCTGTTTTTACAAAAGGAATCCATGACGGAGCAGGAATATCTTCTTTTTTGAGAATCTCTGCGAATCTTCCAATTAACATATCTGCTGGAACATCATACACCTTTGCCATAAAGTAAAAAAATCGAGAATCGTCTTATAAATCATTGAGGCAGTCAGCTAAGTTTCTTACATAATCAAGCACGGATTGGGCAGATCGTTGTTTTACTAAATTTTTGAATATTTTTCTAATTCTCATTATAATGTAGTTTGTAAAAAATGAACAAGATAGAGATTGACAACAGCTATTTGACAAATCATTAATGACATCAATTGATTCATTTTAAACCCAAAAACAGATTTTTTCATGCAAAACTACTTGTAATTCGGAACAATTATTTCATATTTTTTATCAGAAAGTCGTAAAACTCCCCCTTGCATATAATTTCCCCATGATGTTTTATTTTTAATAAAATCTAATTTCTGAATGACCTCCAACATTGGAACAGGTTTTTGCCATATCTCAATCTTTTTCATTATTAAAGAGAACTCAATCATGTTTTCTTTTAATAATTCAGTTTAAATTTTGGCATTTCCTAAAAAATTTTTTTCCTTTTCACCACTCTTATAGAAAACTATCTGTCATCTACATTCAAATTCTTTCTGTTTTGGGTTCTAAAAATAGGCCATTTTCTTTCCGTAATTCTTCTTTGAACTTCATCATCAGTTGGCAGGTCTTCTCTTGTCAGTTTGTCTTTTGGTTTTTTTGATTTGATGAATTTTAGCATTTCTAGCTCTCCAGATTCTGACTTGCTCCTTGATCCTAGCTTGACAAACCTTACAATTGCCCTAATTGACATCTTTAAGACAAAAGTATATTCAGTTTCTTTTCCATTCTCTCCATGTTTTATCATAATGTTTGCAACAAGCCCTCTTAGATCGTCTTGAGTTACATCAATCCAGTCTTTTTGTAGAATGTTTGTAAGCAATCCAAAGTGATTCAGGTTCTTGTATCTGGTATTCTCTGAAAGACTATGAACAATCATGTCGTTGTTGTAATCTAGAAATGTCTTGAGATTGTTTGGCGATAGTCTTGTTTTTTGCTTCGCGATATATCTTGTAATTCACTGGGCTCTTCTGTGAATGTTCTGTTTTTGATCAGTTGCACTAACCTGTTTTGACATATTATAGAATTCGTGGCTAGATGTTTATAATAGGCTGGTCAAGATGATTGAGCTATTATTTTGCGGTAAGTATGCCCACACAAATTACAGGAAATTCTGATCGATTTTACCGATGTTCTTCCAAGACGGATTGTGGAATTTATTCCTGGTGCAATAAATGACTTACATTTTTTACAGAAAACTATTCTTAAAATATATGGCATACGAATATTGTGCCTCATGCTAATTTTTTGTGCAAGCGAGGCTTGGCGTTGAGAAAGCTCTGGATTTGTTTTTGCATTAGAAATTGCATTATCTATTAGAATTTGCATTCGCTCAAGTGCAATTTTTCTAACTGCAAGTTTCATGTTTATGATTCAACTTACACCTAAAAATTGGTTATCTTTAAGATATGCAGTCAGCGGGATTCGAACCCGCGTCACAGGGTTGGAAACCCCGAATACTAACCAGGCTATACTATGACTGCACAAAAAATTAAACTCTTTTTCCTACATAAAAATGGTTTTTTCATACTCGTAAAGTATCCTAGCAATTACTACATGTGCTTCTAAAGGTGTATTTCCAAAAGAAAACATCTGAGTGATTTTTTTTTTAATTGAATCAGAAAAATGTCCCTTTTGAAATCCTCCTATCACTATACATGATCCATCTAGTAGATTGTTACTAATTTTTTCAAAGGTGCTTTGTTTTCCTGTAGTTGAGAATCCAATAGTTTGAGGTGGGTTTATCTCATCAATTAATTCTGAAAAGGATTGATCTTTTATCGATAACAACTCTTGATTATCTGCTTTGATGGTTTTTTGTAAAAATAATTTTTCAACTAATCCTGCAAATCTATGATATGATTTAGGAATGTTAACGTTTTCTCCAACACGAATTACTTTATTGTCAATTGTATGGATTAAGACTTTCAGTTTCTTTTGATGGTATAAAGGGATTGTTGTTGCTTCTAGAATAGAGAAATGAACAAGATCAGGTCTTCCTCGTTTAATTTCATTGTTAATTCCTTTCATTGCTGCAAAGTGCCATGAATTGTCAAGAAGAATATCAGATGGTTTTTTCCCAAGTTTTTGTGCATGTAAAACCACTGAAGAGTGTGATTTCAATTCTTCAGGTACAAGCTCTATGGAAGATTCAGCTAGAATTAGAGAAATCATCTTAATTGATCATTTCTATTTGACTTTTAAATTCATCCCACCCAGGTTTTGCATTTCCACTAACATCAATTAGGCCAGCATTGCAAATGTAATGATTCAATCTTTCAATTACATACTCACTGCTACCCAGCCCAGAACCTCCGCCAACACTGATATTTGTATTACCAATTTCTTGTTGTTCTGTAACACATGTTCCATTGGGTCTGTCGTATTGCCTGTACCATGTTAGAAAATCAATTTCAGATTCATTTTCTAAATAAAACTCAAATAATTTTTCCAAGAAATCTTTTTGGGTATTAGGACTTCCACCTACAAAGTCTGATGTGCTCCAGCTAATCTCAAAAAAGCCTACTTTTTTGTTTTGTACAATTTCAAATACTCTATCCAAGTTTTCTTTGGCTTCTTGGGGGGATTTTACAATATCATTTAAACTATCAACTGGAAAATATGAAAAGGCAACAAAATCGCCAACTGCTAAATCAATAATGATATGCTCCAAATCTTTGTTCAATACATTATGTAATGCAAAGGAATTTCCAAACTTTACATCTGGATGTTTTTGTTTTAGTTTCTCATAAATTTCCGAAAAAAGCTCTTTGTATACGGGAATGTTTTGTTCATAATAGCGAAATTGTGATTCTGTCTCACCAGCAATAATTACTTTATCTATGATATGATATCTTGACAAAATTGCATTAAGAACATTTACAAGTCTTTCTTCTCCAATTGAGTTAATAGAGGGTTTTCCTATCCAATCAGGAAATGGGCCTAATGTTTCTCCGTTAATAACAGAAAAGAATAGTGTTACTTTGAGATTATTTTTTTCGTTTAGTCCCATGATAACATCAGATTGATTCCAATTGAATTCTCCTCTTTGAGGCTCAATAATATTCCAAAAGAGGTAGACATTGCTTCTACCTATTCCAGTAGAAGATGCATCTGAAAAGATTTCATTAATTTGTTGCAATGATACTGACTGGTTTGGTGAATTTATTACAAGGCCAATTTTTTCATTAGTTTTCTGAGTAAGTATTGATTCTGAGTTTGATAAAATCATTGTCGTAGTAACTATTCCGATAACTATTGCAATGCCTATACCCATACCAAGAATCTTCTTATTCACACAGACTCAAAAAGAGAAGAAAGTAAAAAAGTTATGATTTTCTCATCCAGATGTACAACCACTATATCCACATTCTATGCAAATACTGCATCCCTCTACAAAGACAAGATTGTTTTTACATGTTGGACATAGACGATCTTCAGAAACGTCTTCAATTTGATGTGGTTCTAATACTATTTCTTCGTCATGGACTTTTAATGCAAGTGCAGCATTAACTTGGGATTTGATATAGGGATTTTTTATGTTTGTTGTAACATATTCTGTAATGTATGGGCTTGGTGTTACATCAAATGTCTTTTCTGCATTTTCGCTAGTCATATGGAGTACTTGTTTGTGTCGTGAACCATCACGGTACACTGTAATTCCTTTTAGACCTAATTCATGAGCCAACAGATATGCAGATTTCACATCTTCTGCAGTGACATCATATGGCATGTTAATTGTTTTGGCAATTGCATTTCCAATCCAATCTTGCCACACAGATTGGGCCATAAGGTGATCCGCCCAATGAATATCCATTGCAGTAACAAAGACCTTTTGCATCCACTCTGGAATTTCAGGAATTCCTTTAAGAGAACCATAATTATCTGCAATCTTTGCTAGTATTTCATCACTGTAAAGATCATTTTCTTTAAGGACTTCTTCGATAATCTTGTTAGTATAAAAGAATCTTCCAACAGTGACTCTCTTTTCAAATACTAGAGCAAATGCAGGCTCCATTCCATTAGAACAGTCTGCAATCATAGACAAGGTACCTGTTGGAGCAACAGTTGTTGTCAGAACATTTCTAATTCCATGTTTTTTGATTTTTTCAATTAGTGCATCCCATTCGTATGAATGTAATTCTTTTGGCTTTTCATAATATCCGGCAACAGGAATTTTTCCTTCAGGATATTCTGTTTTTGAACAAAGTGGGAACTCACCACGAGATTTTGCAAGTGCAACACTTTCTTCCATAGAATAGTATGTCAATGCTTCAGATAATTTTGATTGGAGTTCATATCCTTCTTTAGAGTTGTACGGGATTCTTAGTTTGTATAAGAGATCTGCAACTCCCATCACACCCAATCCAATTCTTCTTGATTCTTTTGATGCTACATTGATTTCGGGTACTGGATAATTGTTTACATCAATGATATTATCTAAGAATCTAGTAGTCTTTCTGATTGTTTCTTCGTATCTTTGCCAGTCAAATTCGTATTCTCCATCGGCTTTTCGTTTTACAAGATTTACTAAATTGATAGAACCGAGATTACATGATTCATATGGATAGAGACTCTGTTCTCCACAAGGATTTGTTGCTCTTAGTGGAGCTTGTCTTGCTTTTGCAAATACATTGTATTTGTTAATTTGATCAAAGAAGATCAAACCTGGTTCTGCACTCTTCCATGCAGATAATGCAATCAGGTCAATTAATTGATGTGCATTAATTTCTCTAACGGGTTTTTTATCACGTGGACTTCTAAGGATATACTTACCGTCATCGGTGTTTACAAGTGCATGCCAAAAGTCTTCCCAGACTCCAACACTAACGTTAAAGTTCTCAAGAATTCCCGGTTCTGTCTTGTTTGTAATGAATTTTTCAACATCAGGATGCCATGCTTCAATAATACCCATATTGGCTCCTCTTCTCTTACCACCTTGTTTGACTACCTCTGTGACAGTATTGATTATGTTCATGAATGATACTGGTCCTGATGCTACACCTGATGTTGATGCTACAATATCACCTTCTTCGCGTAGATCAGAGTAGTTAATTCCAACTCCACCACCTGATTTGAAGATTAGTGCCGCATCGGATGTAGATTTCATGATTTCTTCCATTCCATCCTCCATTCCAAGCACAAAACATGCAGAAAGTTGGCCTAATCTTCCACCTGCATTCATCATTGTCGGTGAATTTGGCAAGAAATCTTGGGTACTCATCAGGTCAAAGTATTCGGTAATTTTATCTGCATAACTATCGAATTTCTTGGCTGCAATCATTGTCAAAAGGTCTTTGAAACTTACTTTCATCTGACCTTTGCTTGCAAGAGTGATGTAATGATTGATTAAGGATCTGAAATGCCACTTGTTTAGGAAGTATTCACCAATTTTGAATTTATAATCAAAATTGTCTAGTTTGTCCAGATATGCTTTTGCTTCATCGAGATTTTGTGTGATGTTTCCTGACTTGTCAAACACTTGAGCATCATAGAAGAGGTCACCTATGCTAACTAGAATTGCAACTCTTTCAAACATTTGAGTTGGGGTCTCAGTGATCTCATTCTTTCCATTTCTGAAAAGATATCTAGATGCTAATACTCTCAAGCAGTTTAGATCAAATTTCTTGGATACTGGATCCAAGTTCTTTGCATTCAGGACTTTCATTTTTTCGTCCCTTAGTTTTCTTCTTTCGTGTCTGTAGACGATATACGCTTTTGCAATATCGCTATTGCCACTATCAATCAAAGTTGATTCTACAATATCTTGAATATCCTCAACGCTAGGTGTTCTAGAGTTGGTGAATCCTTGTTCCACTAATTTATCAACAACTTTTCCTGCTAGTTGATCGGCCAGTCCACGATCGGCTTTAGATGTGGCTGCCAATGCTCTGTAAATGGCATTTGAAATTTTATCTTTATTGAAAGTCGTTATCGCACCACTGCGCTTACGAATTTCATTAATAGTATTTTCTATTTGCGAATTATCCAATTATAATCTCCTCGCAAAACGTATGATGATTATGGATATAACTTGTGTGCTCGAAAAATTTTGATCTTGTCGCCTTCATGAGTCAATATTCTTTATACCAGTACTATGAATTTCATAATGGCATAACTTTGTTAGTATGTGACTATAATTGGATATCTGAAATGGATCAAAATTTTTCTGAAAAGATCGGAATCAGTTTTTCATTTACGGATTTCAGACAATATAAGGCGACTTACACTTTGGACATTTGTCCTCAAATGGTTCATCTTTAAATCCACATTCGCCACATATTGCTACATCCTTTACGGGCTTGAATGAATTTGTTAGTTCTGATGCCTTTTCAATGACTTTTTTAATATTAGCAGGTTTAGCATTTTTGTCAATTTGCAATGTTACAAGCAGACCACCGTTTAGTAGTTTGGATAACTTGTTGCACTCAACAATAGGCTCACTTTTGTTCGTAAATTCGGCAATTTCAGATGCATTAATCACTATACCTTGTGAGTAAACATCCCCTTCCATAGAGTTCAGAGCAGAATTCTTGCCATACTTTTCACCATCAAGACTTGCAAATCGGGCAGAGCCTTCAGTTTCAGTCATGGATATAGCTACAGGATCTCCAATTTCTTTGCCCTTTTTGGCACCAACATCTATTGCAGTTTCAATTACTTTGTGAAGAATTTCTTTGCCTTCTTTGTTATCTTGGAATCCAAGAATATTATATACGGCCTCTTTGAGACCTACAAGATTGACATTGAGGGATACGGAACTTCGTTGCATGTACTGAGTATTTTTTGCAAGAATTGGATTTAGTCCTCGTCTAGTAAGATCAGAAATAGTATTTTTTCTTAGTGCCATTGAAGCTAATGCTGGTTTCATTAATAGTGCAAGTCTTGCTCTAAAATATGTTTCATCCTTGTTAGACTCAAATGCAAGTCTTGGAAGATTTATTGAAACTGATTCTAATGTTATTGATAACGGACCAGAGCTCTTTGTTATAGGGTTTGTTACACCATAACTTGAGGTTGGTCCTTTTGCAAACATTACATTACCACCAATTGAGATAATCTCTGCTAGTGCTTCTGAAACATCGGAAACTTTTCCTTTATCATAATCAATGATTAATCCAATTTTTGGGATAGGTGTAATCTTTGTGTAATTTTTGTATGCATTAATAATTGCATTAATGATTTTTGGATCAGAATTTAATTGGATTCTAATTGAAACATGAGTGCTTATTTTGTTATATTTTGATGTAGTAGAGGCAGTAGCAAATGCATTTGCAAGTTTTTGCTCCAATTCCTCAAGATTTTTTGAATGTTTTATGAATAATTGAGGGACTCCATCAAGTACAATCTCATGTGATGCTTCTTTTGAAAGCAGAGAAATTATAACAGATAATGCAGACGTAATTTCATCAAGTGATTTTGAGGCTGGAATTCTTGATACGTCAAGATATTTTCCTCCAAGATTAATTCCGTCTTCAATTAGTTCTTTAACATTAACAAAAATTGTATCTGGTATCATTGACCAGATGCCTGGATTTGTAATATGCAAATCACCAGAAAGATGAGAGTCTGCAACATCTTTTGGTAAGATATTTGTAAGAAGATGTTCAGCAAAAACTCTTTGACCAGTATTGAAAAGCAGACCTTCGGTTCCATTATCTACATTATCTAGATTTGTCAGTATTTCTTGGATATCAAATACAGGCATGCCTAGGCGTGCCAATTTGTTACGATATTCCTCGTGACCGTGCTCTAAGAGTACAGAATTAACCATTTCTCTGATAAGGGAGCCTGTAAGATAGGTGGTTTGATATTTGTAAATTCTATTTTCCACTTCTTCAGTAATTTTTTGTGCCAATTCCAATGGAAGGCTTCCTTCTCTGACAAGTGATTGTATGATCTTATGAGAATTAAATTCCTCAATTGATTCATGTGACGTTCGAACGTACATCTTTCCACTTTCAATAATTGATCTTTCTTCGATCTGTCTTGCTAAGCTTAAAACAAGTTTCCCAAGATTTGTGATTGTATATCTTCTTTCAGATTTGTTAAGTGCAACAAGAGATTGTCTCAATAACTTTCTCAAATGATATGCAAATTTGCCACTTTCTTTTTTTGACTTGAATCCGGCTAGTGATTTTAATTCTGAATAAGTTAAAGGTCCCTTGGAATTTAGAATTCTTAAAATATCAATTCTGTTAGGACTTGCCATTACAGAAAAGATCATTCTAACACGTTTGGATGTTGATTGAAGAATTCCACTTCTCTTTGGTTCTGATATTTCTTCACTCAATTCCATGCTTCTGCTAAAAATTGGGGGTAAATAAGATTTGTGACTAGATCATATCATTGAAATTTTGATCAGTTTTAGATCAGAAAACAAAATTTTTGAAATTTTGTAATACATTTTATATTTTTAAAGATCAAAAAGAAAGTATTTAGATCAGTTTTCCAGTTCTGATCAAAATGTGCATCTAATATTTAGGATTAACAATGATTAGATAGGAAAGGTATTTAGATCAGTTTTCTTGGACGTCAAGAGAGAATTCTGTAGTAGATAGTTTTTGTCCACAAGATGGGCATTTTCCATTATAAGGATTCATTACATCTTTTAATGATTTTAGCATCTTCATGTTTGTGATCTTTTCTCCACATTTTCCACATGTTACTTCAACAGACATGAAGATTATTAATTGTGCAAAATAATTAAGAAGAGATTCTGAATTTTTTTAATAATTCAAACAAATTATTTTACTGTTTTTCCATTAGGATTCCGCGTTCATCAAAACCGGTGATCTTTGCTCTAGTTCCAATGGGAAGGTCTGCAGGTGTTGAAATCCCGGCCATAAATCCTGAAATTCTAAGGTCAGAATTGTCTAGTTGTAATACGACAAAGGCATAAGGGGTGTATTTTTCAAAGCCTGCAGGAGGTACTGTAATTATAGTATAGGTGGCTACTGTGCCAGTTCCCTCCAAAATTGCATCCTCAAATCCCTTACTACCACATTTTTGACAAAAATAAACAGTTGAGAGATGTAAAAAACCGCATTTAGTACACTTGTGAGCAAGAACCTTACCTTCTTTTGCTTTTGCAATTAATTGCTCTTTAACAGACATTTTATACACTTTGGAATATGTGAACAGCACAACTTGCTCCAGTTGCACCAAAGTTATGAGTCAAACCAATCTTTGCATCTTTAACAGTTCGTGCACCAGCTTTGCCAGTTAATTGATCAAACACTTCTACTACTTGTCCTACACCTGTAGCTCCAATTGGATGTCCTTTTGATTTAAGGCCACCTGATGGATTAATTGAAATATCGGAATTTAGTTTTGTTCTGCCTTCACGAACAGCCTCAACACCCTTTCCTTTTTCAAAAAAGCCTAAATCTTCGGTGTCTACAACTTCTGCAATTGTAAAACAATCATGCACTTCAGCAAAGTCAATATCTTTTGGAGTAATTCCTGCCATTTTGTATGCAGCTTCAGCTGCAATCTTTGAACTTGGAATTGTTGTCATATGTTCACGGCCTTGTAAAGCAGCTGGTGAACCACCTCTACCTGAACCAATTACTTCGATATAATCTCCACCATTCTCTTTTGCAAATTTTTCTGAACAAAGTATTACAGAGCTCGCTCCATCTGAAAATGGACAGCAGTCATAAAGTTTTAGTGGACTTGCAACTACTGCTGAATTCATTACATCATCAATTGTAATTTTCTTTTGCAAGTGAGCTTTTGGATTAAGTAATCCATTATCATGATTCTTTACTGCAACTCTAGCAAAGTCTTCTTCTGTTGCATTAAATTCATTTAAGTAAGCTCTTGCCATCGATGCGAACAATCCTGGAAATGATGCGCCAGCTTGTCCTTCATAGAAAAAGTCTGAACAATACGCAAAGTATGTTGTTGTCCATTCTGTACCAGTATGAGTTACTTTTTCAACTCCAGTTACAACTAGGCAATCATAAAACCCTGCTGCGACATTTGCATAAGCTTCTCTAAATGATACTGAACCACTTCCACAAGCTGATTCAATTGATAATGAGGGTTTATCTGAAATTCCAAGGTTACTCATCAAAACGGGTCCAAGATGAACCTGTTTATCAGCCATTCCAAATACGTTTGAAATGTATGCTGCCTTAATTTCTTTGGGATCAATTCCGGCATTTTCAATTGCTGCAACGGATGCCTGAGTAGTAATATCTGCAATGCTATCGGCTAATTTCCCATATTTTGTGCTACCTGCACCAAGAACGCAAACCTTTTCCATAAATATGGCTGACCCCATTCCCTATAAAAATCGTTTTAGTAAATTCATAATAGGAAATGTCACAAAAGAAAACTCTGCTTCAAACAGTCCAAATTAAAAAAAAATCAAACAGGCATGTTGTAAAAACTACAAAAACAAAGGTCAGTATTTTTAAAAAAGAGATCATGCAATATTTGGATTCTAATGGATTTCTTTCTTGGTCATCAAAAGAAAAAAAATATATGATTTTGGGAACAAATTCGCCAAAAAAGGGGCTTGTTAAATGTCCTGAATGTAAGTTGGGTGAATTGATGGTTATTCGTTCTAGAACAACTAGAAAACGCTTCATGGGATGCTCCAACTTTTATGGAGGATGTAAGGCATCTTCACCACTTTTACAAAAAGCAAGACTTCGGGCAACAAAGAAAGCTTGCAATGTTTGTTACTGGCCCATGGTAATTTTTAGATATTCCAAGAATCAAAAGTGGACAAATCAGTGTTCAAACTTTAATTGCGATAGCAGAAAGCCTATAACTTCAAAGTAGGATAGATATCTGCTCTTCTGTTTTTTAGTAATGGTAATTCCTTGCGGATTTGTTTTATTTTTTTTGATTCAATGTTTACATAACCAATTCCTTGTTTCTTTTTCATGTCTATCAAAATCTTGCCAAATGGATCAACTACCAAACTTCTACCACAATAAATATTTCCAACTTGATCAGGAGCAATTACATAGCAACCATTTTCGATTGCACGTGTTTTGTTTATTGTAATCCAATGTTCTTCTTTCATATTTCCTTTTACCCATGCTGATGGTGCAACTAAAACTTCAGAGCCAGATATTGCAAGGGTTCTTGCCATCTCAGGGAATCTCAAGTCATAACAAATCATCAAACCTATTTTCCCAATCGATGTATCTACTGGCTTTGCAATTTTTGAACCTGATTGCATCTTGTCTGATTCTCTGAATCCTAATGCATCATATAGATGAATTTTTCTATAATTTGAGATTACTTTTCCTGTTTTATCCATTACAAATGAAGTGTCATAGACACGATCTTTCTTCTTACTTTTTTCATAAAATGAACCTACTACTTGAATATGATTTTCCTTTGCAGCGTTTGCAATAATACTTACAAAATTTCCAGTAATAGTTTCAGCTGAATCTGCAAGTTGCTTTGATGTTTGTGATGAATTTGTGTAAAACATCATAAATTCAGGAAATGCAACTAGTGTAGCTTTATTTGCTGCTGCTTTTCTAATGTAATCTAAAATTTTTTTTAGATTTTTTTCTTTGTTGGTTGATGCTTTGAATTGTACAATTGCAGCTTTCATAAATTTTCTAATTTTAAATAAGAATAAAAATATACACAAACAATTTTGGTACATACACCAAATGTACCACTTTGTTATTATGTAATGTATTGACAATTCAATTATCGACCATTGTGTGTATGTCTATTCCTGTGGCTGGAGGGAAAATTAGTCTTTTTATTTTTTAAAAAATACTTAAAGTTGGTTTCCTGCCAAAAACCAGTTTTCTTTTGGATGATCTTCAAAAACAACTATTACATGATTTTCTTTTGTTTTTAGAATGTCTACAGCAGCTTTTGTTATTGCTTTTGCGTACTCATTTTTTTGTTCTTGAGTTCTTCCAGGATACATTGATACTGTGATCAAAGGCATAAGATATTTGC
>JAOTTW010000100.1 GCA_029864235.1 Candidatus Nitrosopumilus sp. | reverse complement strand
CTTACAACAGAATCAAGTTAAGCAGTATTTTTTTAAGCCTAATTAATTGCGTTTTGTATAAATTAGAGTAGAAAAAAGTACAAACGTGAGAAAATCGGTAGAAAATCTTGCAACCAGCAAAACAACTGGAGGAAGAAGACATCCACTAAGAATTAGAAGAAAATATGAAATTGACAGGTATCCAAATGAGGCAGTGAATGGGGTTCAAGTAACTATTACAAGAAGAATCAGAGGGAATAATAGGAAAACAGCTTTAAAGTCAATTGACTTTGTAAATTTAGCAACTGGAGATTCCAAAGTAAAGAAAATAAAAATAATCAAAGTTTTAGAAAATACCACTAATAACGATTATCAAAGAAGAGGCATCATCACAAAAGGTGCAATATTAGAAACACATGAAGGCAAATGTAAAGTTGTTTCTAAACCAGGACAAACTGGAATAGTTAACGCAATTTTATTAAAGTGATTAAATGAAAGATTACGAACATGTCGTAATCTGGTTGGATTATTTCAACAAGACATTATCAAGAGACAAAGGAAGAAGATTGGAGAAAGAAAAATGTATTTTTGATCCCTCACTAAAAGAATTATCAGATGCAGCTCAAGCTGCCGGTTTTGAAATTACAGAAACGGATGACAAGGTTAGATTTCCAAGAAGACCATATGTCAGGTCAGGTTACATTGTTTTACCAAAAGAAACGACCAAGACAAAAATTCTCAATAAAATTGCAGAAAAATTGATTTCAAAACGTTCCAAACAAACAAAATAAAATCAAATCTAGCTGTTTGCTAAAGTAAAGTTGACAGAAGTCTATGATAAGAATATGAGTATTATTGTTTCTAATTGCAGGAGGTAGGCGAAATAATGCACCTAGCCAGTAGTGGTAGAGTAATTATTCAACTATCTGAAAAATTAGTTGAGGGACAAATACTCTGTGACGAAAAGGGAACTAGAGTTGCAAAAGTAATGGAATTAATTGGTCCAGTAAAAAGACCATTTGCATCAGCAACTCCACTAACAAATAACATTACAAAATATATTGGCAAAAGTGTGTTCGCAATAGAATATTCTCCTGCTAAAACACAAAATAGGAGAAGAAAAAAATGAATATATTACAAACACAAAACTGTCCTGAATGTCAATCATCATTAGTTGATGACATTCAGAATGGAGAAATTATCTGTTCTGGTTGCGGCGTAGTTGTTGCAGATCAGATTGCAGATTATGGCCCAGAAACAAAAAGCTCAAATCTCGAAGACAAGATGAAGCTTGCAAGAGCATCAGGACAAACAACCTATTCACAACACGATTTGGGAATTGCAACAGAGATATCAATCAGTTCAAAGGATTTTAGTGGAAAAACAATCAACCATGAAGTTGCAAATCAAATGCACAGTCTCAGAAAGTGGCAACAAAGAGTAAGAGTTTCCTCACCAAGGGAAAGAAGACTAGCAAATGTTTTATCAAAAATGGGTGAAACATGTGATGGTCTAAATCTTTCAAAAAATGTTTTGGAAACAGCCTCTATGATATACAGAAACTTGGATGGACATATTGATGTGAAAGGAAAATCAGTAGCAAGCATTACAGCTGCTACAATTTACATGGCTTGCAAACAATGTGACGTAGTAAGATCACTTGAAGAAATTTGTCGAGGAATATGTGCACCAAAAGATGTCAAATCAAAAACAAAACTTGCGGCAAGATACTATAGAACTATGGTAATGGAGATGGGACAACTTAGAGCACCAATTGTTACCATGGACAAATACATCTCAAAGATTGCAAATATGACACAGACTGAAGTTAGAGTTGAAAGACTAGCTTTGGAAATTGCAGAGAAAACCAAAGGAAGCAGTATTGCTGATGGAAAGGCTCCAAATGGGATTGCAGCAGCATACCTATATGTAGCCTCAGTTTTGCTTGGTCAAAATGTGCTTCAAAGAGACATATCTAGTATTGCAGGTGTCACAGAAGTAACTATTAGAAATAGGTGTAAGGAGATTCTAACTACCTACAAACTCAGAATTACTTTGAGACCATCTCTGGCCAAATACTAATCTCATACCCCCTCTTTTCATTTTATCAGATTCATCTAAACGCTGTTAGGATCAACTAATTTTCGTGGGTATTATATAGAGAAACAAAATAAAGCGGATCATGGCAGTTTTAGAAATCAAAGATCTTCATGTAACAAGAGAAGGAAAAGAAATTCTAAAAGGAGTTAATTTGAAAACAGGTCCCGGAGAAGTTCATGCCATAATGGGACCCAACGGTTCTGGAAAGAGTACATTAGCATATACATTACTTGCACATCCTAAATACGAAGTTACTCGAGGAGATATTTTGTTAGATGGAGAAAGTATTTTAGAATTAACAGCAGATGAACGTGCAAAGAAAGGATTATTCTTAGGATTTCAATACCCCACTGAAGTTGCAGGTGTTGGATTTTCTCATTTTCTCAGAACATCTTATAACTCTCTTAGCAAGGCATTACAAGGTGAAGACAGAGAAGTATTCATCACAGTTAGAGAATTCCAAAAATACCTTAAAGAAAATCTTAACAAAGTTGGTCTTAAAGAGGAATTTCTTTCAAGATACCTAAATGAAGGATTCTCCGGAGGAGAAAAGAAACGAGCTGAAGTTCTACAAATGGCAGTATTAAAACCAAAAATTTCAATCCTAGACGAACCAGATTCTGGACTAGATATTGATGCAGTACAATCAGTTGCAAAAGCAATTAGCCAAGTTTCAGGAAAGGATGCTACAGTGATTGTAATTACACACTATGCAAGAATTTTGAAATTCTTAGACAAGTTAGACTTTGTGCATGTTTTTGCCAAAGGTCAAGTTTTGAAAACAGGGGATGCATCTCTTGCAGACAAGTTAGAAAGCCAAGGATATGACTGGGTGTTAGAGCAACAAGTACAGTAAAGACACACCATAAAATTCTCAGCCAAAATTATTTGAATGAAAATATGTTTTACGAATTACATGTTAAATTTGACAAAGTCTTTGTCAAGTAGATGAAGACAAGTTCATAATTGGCAACAAATCAAATCCTACTAAAGGGAAAGCAAACAGAGAGATTATCAAAAAACTAGAAAAACATTGGAGTATCCTCATTGCTTGTGCAAATTAAATCAGGAAAAAAATCAAGACAAAAGTTTTTCGAAATACAAGATTAAAAAATCTAGTTTTTGTTTAAATAGGGCAATTCTTGAAATAAAATAAATGGAACCAAACGATGATGAGAAATATTATTTTAATTTTTCATTCTTTCAGATAGATCCGAAATGGCGATGGATGGCAGATCTTGCAAAAGAAGAATCAGCAAAAGAGGTAGAGAATGTCATAAAGAATTCAGGAATTAAATTTAGATCATACTCAACATTAGGATTGCGTTCTGATGCTGACTTTTTGTTTTGGTTTGCCGCAAAATCTATTGAAGAAATACAAAAGGTAATTTCAAAACTATATCTTACAGTTTTTGGAAAATACATAATTCCAACACAAACATACATTTCAGCTACAAGACCATCAATTTATGCAAGAAAAGGGAGAATCATTTCGTTTGTTGCAGGAAATGAATCAAAAAAATATGTCATTGTATATCCATTTACAAAAACTAGAGAATGGTACTTACTAGCAAAAGAAGAGAGACAAAAAATGATGGATGAGCATATTGATGTCAGCCAAAAATATCAGGATATTGTTCTAAATACAACATACTCCTTTGGGATTGATGATCAGGACTTTATGTTAGCATTTGAAACGGATAAATTAAGAGATTTTCAAGATCTAATCATGGATTTGAGGGAAACAAGGGTTTCAGAATATGTTAAAGTGGATACACCAATGATTCCTTGTGTTAAAAAAGACATAATGCCATTAATAGCTAGTCTAGGCTAGAATTTTAGATTCAA
>JAOTTW010000099.1 GCA_029864235.1 Candidatus Nitrosopumilus sp. | reverse complement strand
TTTCATTTCCTATATTTGATTTAAGATATTCCCATTTTCCAAACACCATAGGTAATACTTTGGCATATTTTTCTGCCATGGAATCTATTTGCTTGTATGAAAGGTCTAGTACATCCAAGCAATACAAAATACCATGCAATGATAATCTATATTGATCAGCAGGTGCCTTTGCATAGTTTTTTCCATCTTTTACTACTAATCCAGCTTCCAACAATCCTATAGTATGTTTTCCTCTTGCCATTCTACCTACAAGTAGTCTTCTGTATTCTTTTTCTTTAGTTCTAATTCCAACAGAATCATCAAGATGTGATTTTGCCATGCCCCAAGTTGTCAATGTTCCGTTCAAGGCCAAGATCTCTAGCATTTTTTGAGTATTTTCATGATGTTTTGTGCCTGTTTTCTTCCTAAAGGAATATTTTCCAAAAAGTCTCTGAGCGGTAGGCCTCGTATACATTTTATATGAATGCAAATTACCATATACTGTTCCTTGATCTTCTAATGGCATTCCACATTTAGTAGGGTACCAGTAAATATAACTTCTCGACCATTTTTTAGATGTAGAAAAATAGAAGATGATAAAAAAGTTTAGATATTCACATTCGATTAATAGACGTACTTTAAATGAAACCCAAAATATATGGTAATTCTAGGGTGGTTTAATGCAATACATTGTTCTAGTTCTTGCTGCAATTGTGCTGACAAGTTTTCTTCATGCTTCTATATTTGCCGACACAATCTCACTTGACAAACAAAATTATGTCTTTGGTGATGTACTTGTAATTTCTGGAAAAGTAGTTTATTTAGACGGTTATTTTATGGGACTTCAGATCCTCGATCCTACAAAATCTGATATTGTGATGATTGATCAATTTTTGCCTAAAAATGATGGCTCATTTTTTAAATCATACAAGGCTCAGGGAACAAAATGGAGTGAAGATGGAGTCTATACAATAAAACTGGTATACGATAAACAAACTTATGAAAAAACATTCCAATTCAGAAAATCATTGACCACTGAAACTTCAGAGACCACACCAACAAAACCTTCTGAATCAAACAAAGTTATTCCATTACTGCCTGATAGCACAACTCCAAAAACTTCATCTGAAATTACATCATCTGATTTAAAATCTAGAATTCAGGGTTTTCCAGATCCTAGTAAATCCCCAAAATATTATTTTGAAAGATATGCAAATGAATCCCAATACAAAGATTGGTTTGATGGTACATTTCCAGATTCTTCAATATCTCAAGTGGTAGGCTATAAGCCGACTCATATTGAAGGATTTCCTGATAACAACAATTCCCCGTGGTATTATGTTGATAGATATAATACAGAAGAAAATTATCGAGATTGGTTTGATTCTCAATTTCCATCACAATCTATCTACCAGGTTTTAGGGTATCCGGACTCATTTTTCCAAAAAGTACCTGATTGGGTAAAAAATAACGCAAAATGGTGGTCATCTGGATTGATATCTGATTCTGATTTTCTTAAAGGAATTGAATATTTGATTAATGAACAAATATTGATTGTTTCAAATTTATCAGAACCTGAAAAAACCGGTACCAAAAAAATTCCAGTATGGGTTATGAACACTGCACAGTGGTGGGCAGATGGACAAATTGATGAAAATGATTTTCTTAAAGGTATTAAATTTTTGATTCAAAATGGAATCATTAATGTTTAAAAATTATAAAATTTCTAGGTGATTTACAATGATTTTTAAAATTAAGGCATGCCATATCTTGAATTTTATGGTTAAATATTCTTGAAAAAACCACACACTTATGACATCAAAAATAAGTGGTGCTTTTCTTGCCAGATGAATCATGTAGACGATGTGGTGGATTGTTACTGGACTTTTTGATTTGTGGTGAATGCAGAGCACCAATTCAGTTTATTTGTAGAATATGTGCACACAAAACACTTCCTAGAATTCATGATCAGATATGCTTTAGAATAGATGACATCCCAAACTCCAAAACCAACATGAGTATAAATTTTGAAAGGCATACCACAAATTGCTAGTTAATCCAAAATACTATTTTATAGTAATAAATTTGGCGAAAACGTTTAGAGGTACAACATATCTGTTGGATGCCTTCGAATCCTGATGGTTTCCTCAAATACGTTTAACCAAAAATGTGAAACAAAATGAAAAAAATTAAATCAGAAAATAAAATACTTGGAAGATTGTCTATGATGCCCATTATATCCCATGTAATTGCTTTTAGAGATATGATGAAAAATACTCATTTCCATAATCAAGAGATGAAAAAATGAACATTTATGATACAAAATCCATATTGTGTAACAATTGCAAAGTTTCTATTGGGGAAATTGACTATGATGCTGAAGTTGTTAGGCCACTTTGTGGAAAATGTGCTAATCCACTACCAGAAGGAGATAATGCTCTATATACTATAAGTCACTTTCAAAATAATCCTCCTTCGAAAAAATCAAAAATTTTGATATGAAACAACATCTCTATATTCTTACATTAGTTTTCTTATTGGTATTAGTTACTTTTACTGAAAATTCTTTTGCTGATGTAATATCCCCTAAAAAACAAGCATCTCTTAGCTTTGCGCCAAATGATATTGTTTGCAAAGAAGATCTCATAAAATTATTCAAAAAAAGTAATGGCAATGCTACATGTGTCGAACCTTCATCAGCATCAAAACTAGTTGAATTTGGATGGGCATACCCTCTTACTGATGAATCAAAGGCTGAAATTATAGAAAAAAACGCAATACCTGCAGGAACTATCAAGCATGTTGTAACGCTTAATCAAATTGGTTCTTCTGGTAGATTGGATTCTACTCCCAGAGTTAATGCTTACAATTTTGTTTTTGAGGCATGTGCTGGCGAAAAAAATATCAGAGCACCAGAGATTATAATCACATCTGATAGTGAGGTAAAGCCAATAAAGCTTGTATCGATGCTAAAGTCTGATCAATGCCGTACCACATCAGCTATTGTAAAAGCAAATGATCCTCAATCAATTTCGGCTGTTTTATTGAACAAAGGAGGAATCTCCAAAACCATTAACGATCTGGAATCAAAACTAACAGAACTTTTGTCTGAACTAACTCAAGAAAAAAAACTATTGGCATCTACTCATATTGATAATTCTAAAAAAACATCCGATATTGTTCAACGAATTACTGAATTGAAAAAAGATATTAATTCTCAAAGATATGAACTGCAGAAATACCATTTGTTCTTGTTTGCAGATACAAAAAAACCATCTCAATTACCTACACTAACATCCTTTACTGGAAAGGAAATTGATGGATTAAGAGCAGATATTGTATCTGTGAACAAGCAAGTATCTCAACCAAAAGAATCTGAGCAGATAATCAGCTATAATGTAATCTTTGAAGCTTGTACAGGAAATCAGATGATCCAAATCCCTATGGTTACTGTTTCCTCTGACTATGAATCAAAAGACATCAAAATAGCTGAAAAGATATCTCCAAATTCCTGTCAAATGTCGATAGCCAAAATCTTTGCAAAAGATCCAAAATCCATTACAGTCTCAATTTCCAGTAAACAGAGCATCTCTTTGAAGATCTCCGAGATAGAGATGGCCATTACTGAACTTGAGGACAAATTAAATACTGCAAACAAAAATCTGACAAATCTTTTATCTAAAAATCTGTCTGAGGAGAAATTATCTGAAGATGTAAGCAATACAACAATCCTGATTTCTGATTTACGCTCAGAAATTACAGTCAAAAAAGCTGAAATGGCTTCAATAATGCTTCAAGTCTATCATTAATTTTGAATAATTATTCATCAAGCTGATATGCAGTCAATTATAATTTTCTTTTTAGCATCTAATGACCGTCTATTTTATTATTACAAATGTGGGTTTCCAGCTAAGAGGATCTTTTGTTAGTAGGTGAGCTTTTTTGAATAACTCAAATGCCTCATCAAATCTCTTTAGTTCCTGTAAAGAATTTG
>JAOTTW010000032.1 GCA_029864235.1 Candidatus Nitrosopumilus sp. | reverse complement strand
TTTTTGCATCTTTTATAACTTCAGGTTCTACCTGGTTCATTTGTGATAATCTAGATAGGATTTTTTCTATTTGTATAATTTTTGACTCCAATCTATCATTTTTTGTTAGTTCAAACTCTTTCTTAAGAGAAATAATTTTTCGAATTTCATTTACAATATCTTCAGTATTTGATGCAGAAGATAGATTTTCTCGTGCATTCTCTAGTTTTTTGATTATATCATTAGAAACTTCTTGGTTCTTTGTAGTTTCAATAAGTCTATCTAGCTGTTCTAAATATTTTTGAGCGTATTTCTTTATGCGCTCAGGTTCTTGTTGTAATGCTTGAACATGAAGTTGTTCTTGAATATTATCAACAATTTGCTTAATTTTGTGAATTGTTTCTTGGGCATCTTCAAATTGTTTGGTGCTAATTTGTTCTCTTGCTTTTTCAAACAGACTCATTAATTCAGTAAAATCAATTGAAGATTGGTATTTTTCTGTAATTGTTTTTAGACTAGAAGCATATCTATATAATTTTAATAAATCACTTGTAGGATCACTTGTTGTTTTAGATGTAGTAATTTTATCTTTAGAAGTTTCATCTTGGGTTAACATTTGTGAGATTTTTTTGAAAATTTTCATACTAGATAAGAAATATTTCTTTGCAGATTCTGTATCTTCGTTTCTAAGAGATTTATTCAAGGCATCCACTTGATTAGATCCCTCTTGGAACAAACTCTTTATTTTATCTGATGAACTATCTGAAATATGATTTCTAATTTGTTCTTGTGCATTTTTAGCAATTTTAAAAAGAATTTCAGGATCGTCTTGGGCTACTACTGATTCTGTTATTCCTCCCATAATCATTGTTGCAACTAAAACCAACAGTCCAAATGATGTTATTTTTTTCATTCGTCTTTCTCCAATTCTTTCTTTAATTTGACCATATTTTGTAGATCTTTCTTAGAAATTTCAACTATGCCCAATCTTTCTAATCTTTTTACAGCTCTCCACATTGTAGTTCTAGGTTGAAGAAATTTCTTTCTTAGATCACTTTCTAGTACTTGACCGCCATTTTTTGAAATAAATTTTACAATTTCTTTATCATCATCCCTCATCTCTGGTCTAATTTTGAAAATTGTTTCTGTATCTACAGTTTTGATTTCTTGTGGTTTTTCAATTATTGCTTTAGTGTCTACAGCTGGTGATGTTGATTTTGATTGTCTTTTCTTTAGAATTAATGAAATTGCTGCTATAGCACTAATAACTGGAAATCCAATAATTGCAGCTGTAGTATAATCAAGAGATGAGTCTGTTGGATTTACTGGTTGGTTTGTAGATGAGGTTGCAGGTGTGCTAAAAATAAAATTAATTTCTGCAGGACCACTTGAGATATCTAATCTGACCTGTTCATCTACCATTTCCATATTATTAGGTAAAATACTCATACCGACAATAACAGAATTTTCTGGCATTAAGAGAGTATAGTTAGATGGTGAATCAAATGAAAAAGTCCAAACTCGCCCTTCTTTAGAAATTAAGTCATGAATATCATAATCAATAGTAATATTACTTGAACCAAATGTATCAATTGTTGCTGTAGCATCGATTATTTCGCTTGATAATAGAAAACCATTTTCCCCTATGGCTACAAAATTATCAATTGAAGGTCCAAAAAGATTTACCTCAAAATCGGGTGCTAATGGATTAACATCTATCTGAGAAGATATGTGTGTAGAACCGTCTGAATAAATGACAAGTTCAAGGGTACGAAAAGAGCCAAATGAGATCTGAGTAGGTAACATAATGGCAACAATGAACAAACTTGCAATAATCAAGGGCATTTTGGCCATTGTTTCAAGGATACTTTCAGTCCTTACAAAAAGCATTCCCTCTTTTTGAATAGATTTTTTGTAATAGATTTGAACGATCTCAGGGTTCATTTAGCTAGTACCTTAAGTTCATGCTTTCTACTAGTCCTTGGAACCTTTTAAATTCCTGAAAAAATTGAAGCCCTTTTTCAGTAATTAAAAAGACTCTATTTCTATCGTTTTTGACGGACTCGACTAAGCCTGCTTCTACCAGCTTCTCACATTTGTCTAGTACTGCATAGTGAGATAGGTTTGCTTTGCGAGAAATTGCAGATACGATGACTCCATTACGTCCACCATCAGCGGTTACATCTAAGATATCACCCATTATGCCCATTTCGGACCTGTATTGTTGTTTTGACATGTATTAGTATACCACTAGTTGATTAATGAGGGACATTCTGAAACTTCATAGCGGAACGCATAGCGGAACAAGGATTTTATGAACAAAAATCATAATTTTTGACACTTTTTATTGAAATAATAAAAAATTGCTGGAATTTTGATGCCTAAAAATTATATTAAGAAAAACGATTTTTAGAAATTTAGAAGTTTAATGTGAATTTGATGGAATTGGGATTCTTTTTAGATGTTTTTGCATGATTTAGTATATAAGGAATAGGATAATCATTGTAGTTCCTGAATATATTTTTAAAAATATTGTTTAATGGTTAAATTTTAGAATATAAAAATGAGCAATAGTGACTTTAACTAATCATCACTGATTGTATGTAATATAATGCAAATAATGATGTTAATGAATAAAAAAAATGTAAAGTAGACAAATTACTTCAAAAAGTAATGATTTTTCTGGACAATTCTCACTAAAAAAGTCCTTTATGAGGAATAGAATGTGTTTTATAGGTTAATCATAAGGATGATGAAACTATAACAGATAGAGGCGTATTCGGATTTTAGGAAATTTTGTTGAAATTAACTGAGAATTGGAAAGTTTAGTTTTAATAAGATAATTTCCAATTTTCTATTTTCAAGGATAAAAAATCATTCAGTAGGTCAGCTTTGAGACTCATAATAACTTTTTATTCTCATTTTGAAAAAGTAACCATAAATGTTTGATAAATTCAAAAAAGAAGGCGGAGAGATGATGGAAGAGCGAAAAAAAGAGCAAGGTGTTGATGAATCAAAATCTTCAATCTCACAATCATCTAACCAAATTGGAATTGGTGAATTGATGGATAAACGTGCTAAACTTGAAGAAGCAATTGATTATGTTGGATTAATGATTAAAAATCTTAAAGATAAAAGAACAAATCTAGAAAAAGATATTGAAGAAGAATCAGTAGATATCAAAAATCTTAAAGAAAAACTCCAGAAAGTAACTGAATACATTGAGGAAGAAAATCAGGGAATACAGGAATTAACAAAAAAGAGGCAACAGGTAGAAAATGAGGCTGATGAAGTAGGTTCTATAATCAATAATTTGAGAGACAGATTATCTGGAATAGATAAAATTATTGATAGTGAGGGTATTAGAGTCAAAAAAATTAAAGAATCTAGAAATACTTTAGAAAGCTAGTTTTAGTAAAATTTTAAGGAATTTATAGTTGAAGCATGTGTATTGGTAGGTACTGATGGGAACATTTGACCAGTAGAACTTTCAGCAACCGCTGCTGCTTCTTGTAGGATTTTCAGATTCTGAGTTTGTTGAATCATCTATTTCAAATGAACCTTCACTTGAGAAGCTATTAGTCATAAATCCTCCTAACATCTCTGTCATTTGATTGATTTCTTGATTAGCACTTGGCATGAATTTTACCAAAGATGACTTTAAATTTTTCATTAATCCTATTGTAGGCATTATTGTTACCACAGTATCTCCAAGATCATGATAAGTTGTTAATCTCAATTCGATTTGTTCTAATGTAATTCTAGCATTACCTAGAATTTTTGCAACCTTTCTTACTTCACTTAATTCTTTTGATAAAACTTTACTTGTAGTAACATCATAAGACTGAGTGTTCTCAATAATTCTTTTAAAAAGTTTGGCATCTCTTTCATTTAATTTAGTAACCATTAAATCCAATTTGGTAATCTGTATTTGTAATTGCTTAATTCCATTTTGTACTTGAGGTTTTAGTGCGCCCTTTGGTTTAATGACATTGTTAATTTTCTCACCAATCCCTGTATGAGTCTGTTGAATTCATTTATTTTGAAAGTTAGGCAATAAGGTGGGTCATAAGATTTATACTTAATTTTAAGCGTGAATATTGCTTAACAATTTATTAGATTTGGATAATCAATTAGTTCTACATATTGGAAATAAATCCTCGCTGAGGATGAATTTTTTGAATATGGTTTAAAATCATAGATTCGTTGTTCATTGCTTCTCCGCAGAGTGGACATTTTGTCATTTTACAAAAGTTTGTTAAAAAAAATCTATTTAAATATTTTTAGCCGAAATTCAGAGTAAATTGGAGAATTTCAGATTGAATTCTTAAGATTATGAAGCATAATATAATCTACCGTTGATTGCTTGATAAATTAATAAATTCGTTTATTGGACTAGATTTTCAAAAGGAAATTAGCTAGGATTAAAATATTCATCAAATATTTGATAATTACATCTGAATGAACCGTGATTATTTAATAATAACATTTTGTCTCTTAACCTATCTATTATAAATTCAAAATGGAGGACAAATCACTAATAAGATATTTGAAGAGTATTTATCATTAATTGGAGATATTGAAGTGAGTTGGTTACCAATAAATTTTGATATTATCCATCAGTCATTTTGTGATGATTTTACTAAGTGATGCTTTTATTGAATAAAAATCGTATATCAGATTAAATTCAAAAATATAGAATGATTACATACTAAATTATTGAAATTGGTTTTTGGATCATTGTATTATTTTATATAATATTCCAAATTTTTTAATCATTTAATTCTTATAGAATTTAGAAATTTATTTTTATTCCATAAATATTAGATTTCTTATTGAATAAAAAAATAGTAATTATTTTAATCGTAATTACAATAATTGGTTTTGTAGTTCTTTCTTCACCGAATAATGAAGTTAAAATTGATAAAAGTGTATTCCATGTAACATTGGCAAACCCACAAATGTATCAAGATGGTGTATTTACTGATGTATTTTCTTTAGAAGCAGGAGAATATTATTTTAGATTTATTCCAAATGGTGACAGTCCAAAGTCTTTGTCAATTTCATTAGAAGGAGAAAATTTCAATTTTAACGAAAATTTCAGATTAAATGGAACGTTACATAAAACGGCGATTTCAGAATATTATACTTGGGATTATGAGGGACAGAAAAAAATTGAAATTTTTGAAAAACAAGAGTTTGCTATTCAAATCAATCCTAATGGAAATTTTCTGGGAACGGTATCAGTCGATATTATAGAAAATTAGAGGCGTAACCCCTTCATTGTAGAACTCTGAGAGATTTCCTCTCGTTGTCAGGTTGTTATTACGCCTGATTGCCTTTTTCGTTCTACGGGGCCACGCAGTTTTAGTCGATGAGAATTATATCCATCGGCATTAATCAGTATAAAAAGTTTAAGTATTTAACATTTAACATGAAAAATTATAAAAAATATCTATTTTTAATAAATATTTCATATCTACTTCTGTTTGAGATACCAACTGATAAATTCGATGAAAAGTAAATCATTTGGATTTTTTTACAAAATTTGCTTAAAATGAGAAATTGAATTGGTTAAAATTTAATTGAACCATAAATTATGAGATTGATGAAGCTGTTTAGTCTTTTTGGGAAAGTTGCTTTAGTTACTGGTGGTAGTAGAGGAATTGGATTTTCTACTGCCAAAGTCTTTTCAGAGAATGGAGCACATGTTGTTATCACATCTAAAGATTCTTCAAGACTTCAAAATTCTGCATCTAAGTTATCAAACACTATAGGAATAGCAGCTGATATTAAAAATGAAAATGATGTAAAAAGGGTGATAGAACAGACAGTAGAGAAGTTTGGAAAAATAGATATTTTAGTAAATAATGCTGGAATTTTTCCAAAAATAAAAAAATTACATGAAATTGACGAATCAGAATGGCAGGAAGTTCTAGATGTAAATCTTACTGGGCAATTTCGATTTACAAAGGCAGCAATTCCGTATTTGAAAAAAAGTTCTGGTTCTATAATAAATATTTCATCAGATGCGGGTTTGAAAGCATATGAAGGATTTAATGCAGATGCTTATTCTGCCTCAAAGGCTGCATTAATTATACTTACAAAATGTTGGGCATTAGAATATGCAAAAGATAAGATTCGAGTAAATTGCATTTGTCCAGGAGTGGTTGATACAGATATGACAAAACCATTTTTGAAAACTAGTAAAGATAGAGAATTTATGAATAGTGAGCATCCCATAGGACGAATTGGTCAACCAGAAGAAGTAGCCAAAGCCATTTTGTATTTTGCTTCAGATGACTCAGCATGGACAACAGGTGCTGTGCTGACAGTTGATGGTGGAGAATCTATCAAGTAAATTCACATGGATTTAATACTGCTCAAATAGTACTGAAAATAATGACTGACAGAAAGAAAAAAGCCAAATTAATTATTCTTTTAGGAGTTATTTGGGTAGTGATAACCTTGCCCTTACCTTGGATTGTTAATAATCCAGAGGTATCAGGAGAACAATTTAACATAATTTTAGCAATTATAGGAATAATGTCAATTCCATTTATTGTCCTAGGGGTAGTGTGGACATTAAAACCAGAATTAACTACCTAGGACAACAAACAATTGAAAAATATCCCAATTCAAGACAAGATTTCAGAGTTAGATATTGCAATAGAAGCTGCTGATAAGGCGGGACATGCAATTTTGGAGATTTATGGAGGAAACTATGAAACTTCGACTAAAAGTGATGATTCACCAATAACAGAAGCAGATCTAAAAAGTAATGAAATAATTAAAAATATTCTATCAAAAACAAATCACAATATTTTATCTGAAGAAGATAAAGATGATCAAAGTAGATTATCAAAAGAGATAATTTGGATTGTTGATCCACTTGACGGAACTTCAGATTTTATTGATAAAACAGGTGAATTTACTGTTATGATAGCTCTTGTAAAGAATAAAGAACCAATTTTAGGAGTAATAGGTTGGCCAACAGAAAAAACTATTTTTGCTGCACAAAAAGGAAAGGGAGCTTTTAGGTATTCAAATAACAAGTGGGAAAAAATTCATGTTACCAAAAATTCAGAGCTTTCAAAGTGTAGAGCTGTTGGTTCAAGACACCATCTATCTGATACTGAAAAAATGTTTATCAAAAAATTAGGAATTAAAGATTTTACAAGCATTGGTAGTTCATTAAAAGTAGGAAAGATTAGTTCTGGCGAAGCAGAAGCATACATTACAACAACAAACAAAATGAAGGAATGGGATTCAGCTGCGTCATATTGTATCGTAAATGAAGCAGGAGGAAAAATGACTGATATGTCAGGAAATGATATTTCATATAATAATAAAATTGTAAATCATAAGAATGGAATTCTTGTTACAAATGGTTTAATCCACGAAAAAATAATAAATGAATTCAAAAAATTAAATTAGATTTTTTTCTTTAAGAAATATCCTTACTTTGTTTGCACTATCTGAAAGAGATTCATGTTCTGTATCAATTATCAAGTCTGCATTGATTGGTGCTTCATATGGATCATCAATTCCTGTAAATCCCTTAATCTCTCCCTTTCTTGCCTTGGCATACATGCCTTTAACATCTCTTTCTTCACACTTTTCTATTGAACACTTTACATAGCATTCTACAAACTGGTTTCCAGCATCAATAATTTTTCTTGCATTTTCTCTATTCTCAGTGTATGGTGAGACTAATGAAACTGCACTAGGAACTCCATGCTTGAGCAAAAGTTTTGCTAAATAAGCGACCTTTTTATTGTGTTCGTCTCGTCCTGCTTTTGAGAAGTCTTTAGGTGAAAACCATTCTCGAAGTTCATCGCCATCAAGCATAGCTAAATTGGGAATATCTTTTTGTAAATCTTTTACAATGGTAGTCTTGCCAGAGCAAGGAAGACCAGTCATCCAAAGAACAAAAGGTTTCATAATCAAATTATTAGACTAACCCATAAAGAGGTTACGTTAATTTTGAAACCAAGATTGGTTTTCTAAAAATTCAATTTCTTTAATCATATCATCAACTTTTTTTGTAATTGCAGTAACTGATCTATACTGTTCATACATCTCAATTTCTTCTTCTTTTGAAAGAACTTCAGCTTCAGCTTTATCAAAGAAAGTATTTTCTTTATTCAAGTGATCATAGAGATAAATTCCATAAGTTCTCAAAAATCTAGATACAGGTTCTCTTTCATCATGACCTTGTCTCCATCTCTGCAAATGTTTTGAGATTTGTCTGGCTATATTTCTACCAAATTCATGCTCTATCATGAATCCTCTAATTTCTTCTTTTAGGGTATCATAACTTGCTACACATGGAAAATAGGAATCCTCCTCTCTTGAATGATGAATTGCATCTACAAAATCAGAAATAATTATCATTACTTTTTCAATATCTGAAAATGGGACATTACCTCCATTTGCAATTTCTTCAGAACATTTTAAAACAACTTTTTCAAGACGTCTTACTTGAATATGGTCTGCACGAAGTTGATCAGTTGCGCTCATAATTATTTATTAAAAAAAGATAATTTAATGTGTTCTGGATTTGAAAAACTGGACTGTAATCAAAGAATCAATCTAGCTTGACTAAATTGGCTTTTATCCAGATCGTGATCATTTTAGTCAATAAATGAATTCTCTGATATTTGGAATATTGAGCATTTTCAGAGGACAGATTCAAGGTATTTCAATTAAGGATATTGATGTTAGTTTCTTTTTGGAAAAAATATCTCAGATTCAGGAATCAATTGGTACTTTGGCAATGCAAGATGGACCTATTGCTAGTGCACACGTGGTTTTACTTGCTGCAGGTGTAGTAGTTTTTCTTGGAGTTGCAGGTGAAGGATTCTTTAAAAAAACTGGAATTCCTGATGTAGCGTTCTTAATGATTTTGGGAGTAATCATAGGGCCTGTGTTAGGGATCATTCAGCCTGAAGCAGTAATTCAAGTTGTTCCATATTTTGCAGCACTTGCACTAATTATCATCATGTTTGATGGTGGATTGAATCTGGATATCAAAAATATGATAAGAACTGCACATTTTGCATTTACCCTTGCTATTCTTGGATTCATTTTATCTGTGGTTCTTGTAACACTTGGTGCTCATTATGTTCTAAGTTGGTATTGGTTAGACAGTATTCTTTTGGGTTCCATTGTTGGTGGGAGTAGCTCTGCAATTGTATTTGGTCTTGTCAGAAACATTAGAATTTCAGAAGATGCAAAATCTATGTTAAGCTTTGAGTCTGCATTAACTGATATTTTATCTACAATTGTGGCCTTTATATTATTTGAAGCAATACTTGCAGGTCATTTTGATATACAAACACTAGAAGAAACACTTGGTAGAGCAATAGTTGTAGGATTAGTTCTTGGTTTTGGTGTAGGAATACCATGGATGTATGTTTCAACTAAACTTGCAAATGCTCAACATGGATACATGTTAACTTTGGGAATCTTGTTTGTATTGTTCTTTTTAGCAAATTCGTTTGGTGAATCTGGGGCATTAACAGCATTAGTTTTTGGTTTAATGTTAGGAAACAAAAGTCATCTGGCAAAAGTGCTCAGGTTCAAACTACCAAAAATTGAGATGGATGATCCGACACACAATCAGCTTACATTTTTGGTAAGATCTTTCTTTTTTGTGTTTGTAGGATTAATGGCTAGTTTTGGTCAAATAGAATATGTGGTTTTTGGAGTCTTAATTACAATAGCAATCTATTATGGAAGAACCATTATTGGAAAAATTACATTAACAAAGAGATTTTCTCAATTAGATAGACAAGGAACATATGTTATGATTCCAAGAGGATTAGCTGCGGCAGTACTTGCCACATACCCAATAACTATGGGTCTACCTAATGCTGAAGCATATCCACAGATTGTATTTTTCATAATTTTATCTTCAGTAATAATTACTACAATCGGTTTAGGAAAAACAAAAAGTATTCCTCCGCCAGAATCTGTTGAAGGTGGATTTATCAAACCCCCTGAAGATTCCCAAAATTCTAAATGAATGATTTATCAGTTATGCGCGGTTCTTATATTCAAAATTTGATTAAACTTTTCATGGTACAAATTCCATCAGTCAATAAAGAAGATTCATCTTTTGAATATAGTCTATCATGGAAAGACCTTCAAGGGTTAAGCTGGATTTTCTATGATGAATTAGGTAGTAAATCAATTAAGAAAAACACTTACGCCTGTGCGTAAGTTATCATTGTTTTTTAATAATAGAAAAAAGGTTAAAGATCTAGAGAGTCTTTAAGGCCCTTGTATCTATTTCTGATAGTTACTTCAGTAACGTTTGCAGCCTCTGCAATATCTCTTTGAGTTTTATCCTCACCATTTTTGACACAAGATAAGTATAATGCAGCTGCGGCTAATCCCATAGGATCTTTTCCAGCTGAGACTTCATTTTCCTGTGCTTGCTTTAGTACTTTTACTGCATACCTTTTTGTTTTCTCTGCAATTCCAATTCTGCTTGCAATTCTTGCAACACATTGAATTGAATCAGTTACTGGCATCTTCAAGTCAAGTTCTTTTACTAGTAATCTGTAGCATCTTGCTATATCTTTTCTCTTAATATTTGCTGCTTGTTCTACATCTTTGAGATTTCTTGGTGTTTCAGTATCACGACATGCAGCATACAATGCAGATGCCATTAATGCTGAAATGGAACGTCCTCTCACAAGACCTTTATCGAGAGCTTTTCTGTAGATGTAGGCTGCTTTTTCAATTACAGCATCAGAAATTGCTAGTTTGTCTTTTAGTCGATTTAACTCGCTAAATGCTTGTCTAAAGTTTCTATCGACAGGTTCATGAACTTGACTTCTACTGTCCCAAGTTCTGAGTCTTTCAATTGTGCTTTTCATTGATGCAGTTAATGGACGACCTGAAGCATCCTTATTGATGGGATTGATAATTGTTGCAAGTCCCATGTCATGCATAGTTAATGATGTTGGAGCTCCTGCTCGTGCTCTATCACCATGTTCATCTTGCGTAAAGGATCTCCATTCTGGTCCAGATTCTTGTAGTTTCTCAGTAATTACAAACCCACATTTAGAGCAAAACATTTCTCCAGACTCATTGTCGGTGACTAGCTTACCTTGAGCACATCTAGGACACAATTCTTTTGGGTTCTTAGATTGACTTACCATCTCGCGATTCTAGGTTTTTGAGTTTCTTGGTATTTATGAATCATCAACTTTTTACTCAAATTTAGAATATAATCTGTTAATAATAACACAGAATAGTCATAAAATGAATATAATTTCAGGTAAAAACCATGAATCTATACAGTATTACCCCTATGTTATTGTTAGTAATCATTGTTATTATTCCAAGTGTTTTTGCAGACTCAAAAAATCAAATCATGGAAGGCAGTATGGATATCAAGATCACATATCCAAATGAAGTTGTGAAAGGAAGAATTGTGTCAATTTCAATATTAGTAGAAAATAAGGGTTGGGAAGACAAGCAAGACATTTCTTTTATATTTTCTAGTCAAGGCAGTGCATTAGTTCCACTAAAAACAAATAGTATAACAATAGAAAAGATCTCACAAGGTGGTTCTTTTGGAGGAAATATTGATTTTCAGGTTTCAGATAATGCAAATGCTGGAATAAGCTTTCTAAATGTGAGATATTCTCAAATTCTTGTTGCAAACAATCAAAAGCCTCAAAATCCAATATATCAAGACATTGCAATACCAATTATAATAAAAGAAAAACCAAATGTTACAATATATACAAAGATGCCTGAAACAATTTTTCCAAATGCAGAATTTTCAATCGGGGTAGAAGTGATTTCTGAAGACATTGACATTTCAGATGTTAGCGTAAGGGTTATTCCACCAAAGGACATAGAATTCAGAGGAGAAACACTTCACACATTTTCAACAATTCAAAAAGATACTGTAGTTGGCATCACATCAAGAATTATTACACCAATTGAGGAAATAAATATGGAATACAATTTACCATTTGAGATAATTGTTGAGTATACTGATGATGAGGGTAATAGGAATATAGATTCAAAAACAATTTCTTTGATTTTAAGACCTCGTACATTAATGGAGCTTACCGCTGATGGTGGAATTTGGATTGGTGACTTTTTCATTGCACCATATGTGTCACTTGGGACTATTATTGGAATTCCAGCTGGGACTATTATTTCATTAATTATTAGAAAAAAATCGGTAAAGCCCAAAAAGAGAAAAACAAAAATGAAATAAAATTGGATGCCTAGAATTAGAGTTTTTCATTAATTGATTTGATGTATTTTTGGCTGTATTTAGTGAACATTTGGATCTTGTTCTGAGCTAATGCCATAGCCCCAGGTCTACTGTTTACTAATTTTATTGCAATTTGTTGTTCTTCTAGTAGTTTTTGCAAGTCCTCTTTACTTTTAGATTCAAGTTGTGAAAGTAATGAATCAAGTTCGCTTTCAAGCAAGTTCTTTGTATCAGGAATTGCTGGAGGTTCTGCTCCAATGATTTCTTTTGTTGTAATTTTTCCAAATACTTTTTTGTCTAATTCAGTCAATACACAAGAATTCCACTAGTATTATAAATTCAATTTGGATTTGTTTAAGAGTTTATATTTTAATAAAATTTGTATTCAAAAAATCAAAAAAGATTGTATTGTTATTATTTTTTTCATATTCATGTCTTGATTTAATTAAATTTGCAATATTATTAATGTAGTAATTTACCAAAAATATTCTTTATGTTTAAAAGTATATAATTTACAAAAATTAAAATTTTAATTCTGAAACAAGATTAATACAGAGCTATAAAAATATTAAAATTCTAATAATCATGTTCACTGAAATTTGATCCTAGTGGAATCGTTGCAATAATTGTACTTTTTGTAGTTTGAAATTTTAGATTCTTATCAGGTACAAATTGATGGAATATTTCTTTGAGTAGTTGTTCTGTAAACAGTGACCAATTCATTCCCAATTCATGTTGGATAATAAAGTGATGTAATTCTCCTTCCATTCTATGATCGGATTTCATTCCTGATGCTCTAATGTAGTCTTCTAATGTTTCAATACAGCGCTTAAGATCGTATTTGCCTTTCATGAAAAGAACCGTATCTTTAATCAGAGGAAGAACAGTTTTAATTATTTCACTAATATCTTCTCCATTCATTTCTCCTCCAAGTGAACCTAAAATTCCTTTTGGAACAGGAATCATACCAATTTTGTCTCCAAAACGATCCCAGTTTACATATTTTTCAAGAATTTGTTTGACCAAAACATTTTGCGAGATATTTTTGTGTATTGCCTCTGTTTCAAGTTCCTCAACAACTTTGGCAGGAAGACGATAAGTAATACTACGGGTTTTTTCTTTTTTTGAAGGATGAGTTTGTTTGTTAGTTGGGGCGGATTTCACTAAATATTACTTCAATACTAGGTATATATCATATTAATATCATAATTTAGGTTTAAAAAGTAAATTAATTAAAAACTATTTTTTATTAAAGAAGAATTCATCTTTTTCTTCAAGTTCCTTTACATATTCATCCATTTCAAGCTTAAATTCTTCTTCATCAGCATAAGCTCTTTCTGCGTGTTCACTAATATCAAGTCCAGCATCTTCCACTTCAGGTGACACTCTTACTCCGATTAAGAAGTCTAATACTTTCATTATGATATATGTTCCTCCAAATCCTAAAGCAGCTGCAATTCCTACTCCAAATGCTTGAATTCCTAATTGCTCTGGATTGCCAAAAAGTAATCCATTTGGTCCTCCAGGATTTACTGCTGTACTTGCAAAGATGCCTATTGAGAGTGCACCTATAATTCCTGCAGTTCCGTGAACAGAGCTAACATCTAGTGCATCATCGATTTTTAGCTTTTCTTTAAAGATTACAAGTGTAGAATATGATGCAATACCAATTGCAATACCAATTACAAATGAGTGTTCAACACTTACAAATCCAGATGCTGGTGTAATTCCTGCAAGTCCTGCGATTGCACCATTAATTGCAGCTACAACTGATGGCTTACCTGATCTCATCCAAGATAGTCCTACCCAAATTAAAGCAGAAACTGAAGATGCCATGTGAGTAACAATTACGGTGTTTCCTGCAAGTGAACCAGATGCCAATGCACTACCTGTGTTAAATCCAAACCAACCTAACCAAAGAAGTGATGAGCCTACTACAGCAAGAGGGATGCTGTGTGGAATCTCAATTGCTGGTCCAAAGAATCTTCTTCTTCCAAGTACCAAGGCTGCAGCAAGTGCACCCATACCCACACTTGTGTGAATAACAATTCCTCCCGCAAAGTCTACTACACCTATTTCTGCTAACCAACCACCACCCCATACCCAGTGTACTAGTGGATAGTAGATGAGTATTGACCAAGTTGTTGCTATAAATATTATAAACGCACTAAATTTCATTCGTTCTGCAATAGTACCTGTTAGAAGCAGAGGAATAATTGCAGCAAACATTAACTGGAATTTTACAAACAGAACACCGGGAATAGTGGGTGCATAATCAAGAGCCTCGCCCCATGGAACTCCCTTTAGAAATACCCAATCCATGTTACCCATTAATCCGCCTGTTTCATCAGGACCAAATGCTAAGCTAAATCCAAACACAAACCACATTACACTTAGTAATGCTAAACCAAAGAATATCTGCATAAAAACTGATACTGCATTCTTTTTTCTCAATAAGCCAGATTCAAAGAGTCCAAGTGCTGGGATCATTAAAAGTACTAAACTTCCAGCTACGAGCATCCACGCTGTATCCCCTGTATCTATGGCCACATGAATTTTAAATTTCTAAAACTAAATAATAATAACGAAATTTGATATAATTTTGATTATCACATGATTATCGAAATATGAAACTATTATTTGTGAAAAACCTCAGAAATTTATCAAATGCTTAGAATTGAAGCTCTGCTTGGAAATAATGATGTAATGGCAATTAGCGAAGCGTTAAAAGAAATTGAGATTGGAGGATTAACAGTAAGTAAAGTTAGAGGTCGTGGAAGAAGACCACCTCCAGAGATCCATGCTTCTAAAGGAAGTGCCATATTTCAGCCTCAATTCAGTCAGAAATATGTTCTGGTAGCTATTATTCCTGAGAGTAAAGAGGAAGAAGTAATTAACATTCTCAAGGAAAAGGGCACAGTTGGAAAAATATTTGTCTCACCAATATTGCGAGCAGTTGATATTGCAACTGGAAGTGAAGGCGAAGAAGTAATCTAACTAAAATTCTCTAAAGTTATTTCCATAAACAATTGTTTCATTCTTTAGTTGTTTTTCAATTGTAGGTAGGTAACCCATAATACAATTATTTACAAAATCGCTAAATGATTTAATTCTATAATCGGTCTGTAATTTTTCTTCATTTTCATCATAGATTTTCTCTAATTTAATTAATGTAAATTTCTGAAGTGGGACCAATCTACTTCTTTATCTTTGGTTTTGGTGGAAAGCTAAATTCTTCAGTTTCAATATCTTGTTCTGCTTCTAATGTTTCCATATCAATGATCTCTTCCATTTCTGAGATGAATATTTTGCCTCCCTGAACTGTAGAAAATTCAGATTTTTTTGAGATTAAATTGATTGCTTGTCTCGCATCTTTTTCTGAAACTACCAGTTCAATTTTTGAAAGTGGAATAGCTTTTAGACCTGTTGAACCAGCTTTTGAGGCTGATTGCTTATCAAAAATTTTACTATCCTCAAGATTTCGTTTATCAATAATAGAATATCCCATACTTGCTAATTGACTGGCAATTATTGGATAACTTGATCTCTTGATAATTGCCTCAATTTTCTTCATAAAACATTTTAAAAAACGGCTTATTTATTAGCCTAGCTAATTATCAAGGCTGAGAAATTTAGATTGAAAAATCCTTTGAATAATTTTTAATAAGTGCAATGCAATCAAAGATTTTATTTTTTATCAAAATAATGTTATTTAATGAATAGTAAAATTCTGGTTTTCTTTGCAGTTGCAGCACTTAGTAGTGTAATAGCGCCATCATTGATGGATATTGCTTTTGCACAGTACATGGGTAACGTCGGCGGTGAAGGACAAACCGGAGCTTATACCTTAGAAGAAGCACTTGAGATTCAAAGAAGAAGAATCGAAGCAGCAGAAGCAAACCCAGCATCTGGTTCAGGTACACCCTATCTTGATGCAAATGGTGTAGTTGGTGCATCAGTTATTGCAGGTGCAGTCTTTGGTGGTATT
>JAOTTW010000031.1 GCA_029864235.1 Candidatus Nitrosopumilus sp. | reverse complement strand
TGGTTAAGATGCAATTCAAGCTTTTTGATTATGGTTCTCAAATCTCGGGAAAGTATCCTTCTTTCGACATTTCCAGCATCGGCCATATCATCTAATGTTCTTGGAATGTTGTGTTCTCTGCATGCTGCATACAAACATGCTGCAGCCATTCCTTTTACGGTTCTTCCACGAACAAGATTCTTCTCAGAGGCTTTTCTGTAAAAAAGAGACGCCCTTTCAATTACAATGTCAGACAATCCCATTTTTGATTGCGCCTTGTCTAGTTCGCCAAGTGCATCCCTCAGGCTTCTGTCTGCTGAATTTTTTGTCTGTGACCTGCTGTCCCACTTTCGTAACCTCCCAAATGTCTGAGCAGTATTTGATGAAAGTGGCTTTCCTGTTGAATCTTGGTTTAGAGTGCCTATTACCGTGTTGAGTCCCCTGTCATGCATTTTCAGTGACAGTCCAGGACCCGTTCTTGTATTGTCTGATTTATCTGAAAAGATTCTACGTTCTGCCCCCCTGTCTTCTGTATTTTCTGATATGATACAACCACAACCAGAGCAGGCAATCTCTCCTATCACATCATCAGTTATGAATTGGGATACGCTGCAGTTGTTGCATGCTAGTTTTACTTCTTCAATCTTTTGTAGAATAGTCAAATTTTCACTATGCCATGACAGTTGTTTCTTTGATCATGCAATCAGAATGAATTTCTTTATCTGTGTTGATATTGCATTTGTGGCAAACAAACTCGATTGGTTTTTTGCATACGTGGCAATTTTGGAATACTTCCATACCATATCCACATTTTCTGCAAGAGTTAATTTTCATCAATTGTACTATGTTGTTGTTTGTATTAAAGGCGTGTAAAGTTAGTGTATACTAACTGTTATTCTTATTTTATAGAATAAGAATAATTATTAGATTTTGTTTCGTTACATGGTTAGTTATGAGTTCAATAATACTTTTTACAAATATCAAAAAATTACATTCCAAATTGATAGACTGAAACCCTCTACTTGACTGATGTCACAATATGTCCATCCCCATCAATAAGATTGCCACAAGTATGGCAATCCCAATTGACATCAGAATTTTTTTGATCAGGGTTTGCAATCTTTGAAGAATTGCAGACTTTACATCGAATCGACATCACGTTACGTACCCTAAACAGAATTTGTTAGTTTTTTCCAAATGCATTTTCTCATGGTCACGTACATAGTCAAAACTATAGGAAGTTCATATCCAATGAAAACTGCAATGTTCACATTGGTACTTCATTTTATTTTGCTTTCTCCTCTGGTTTCTTTTCTTCGGATTTTTTAGCTGTGTTTATGTTATCATTAACTTTGGTCTTGCAAGAACCAAACTGGAGTTTTTCAATTATCTTTCTAAGCATACATTTGATAGCATCTCATTGGATATATACTGGTGTAATTTCTGGATTTTATGCCTAAATTTCTATATTGATTTTAATAATTCTATTAATTTCAGATGAGCGAGTATATATACTAAAAATAACCTATATAGATATGGAAAGTAAAGAAAGTAACCCAACAATAGACAGTGACAGCAAAAAAGAAGAGCCAAAAAAAGAAGAATCTGCTAAAACAGAAAAATAAACTAGCATCTCCCTCTCTTTTACATTACTTGGTTATACTTTCACTTACTAAATTTAATCCAAATCTTGATTCATTATTTTTAATTTGCTTTATGTTGTTAGATTTTACAAAAATTATTGCATATAGGCAAACATCGTGTGTACTAACAAACTTTGTTTCCTTTTATAAGATGAACGTGTAAACAATGCATGGCTTTTAGAAATTGTGTTCATTGTAATAGAGAATACGAAAGTTTGTATGATAATTCAACATGCTCATCACAGTGTGCTAAAGAAATTGGAAGATAACTAAAACATTGTTAAATTAATCTCTCAAGATAATTCACATCACACATGCATGAGATATTGATTAGATTTATCATCTAAAATGAAACAGGATATTTTGTAAAGTTGTCGTTTTTTTGAGAATTTTTCTAACAGATTACAAAACTGATGTTCACAATGATTGGTGTCCTGGGTGTGGTGACTTTGGAATTGTTAATGCATTACAGATGGCACTAGTTAAATGAAAGCCACGAACGCAGTGCCTTTAGAATGTCCTCAATGTAGGATGGTGCATATCCTGATTTTTCCAAAAAGGAGACATAATCCAATAGATCATCTTCTACTTTCTTAACATCAGCAATTCCAATTTGTGCGAATTCCTTAGGAGTGGTGTTTGTCCTCTCACAGTAGACTCCAAGTCTTCTCAACCTGATGTCAGCTGTCATGGTACTTCCCCTTGCAATGTTTTGGTACCATCTCTTGACGTCCGGATCTACAAGCAGTCTCTTGTGTCTGCTTTTTGTTGATCTTTTGTGTGTCTGCTCTACTATCTGCAATTTATCTTCATTCTCCTACAAAATAATGATGATTTGCATAAAAGGGACAGGGGTCCATTGCTTGGAGATAATGGACCGGATGGGATTTGAACCCACGACCTTTGCGGGAAATATTCCTTACGCAGTGTGAGTGCGTCATCCAAACCAAACTAGACGACCGGTCCAACAAATTTACAAAACAAGCAGTTTTTTTGTCTTTAGGTTAATCGGTATATCATGATAACCCTGACCTTTTTTATCCTTCTTCAAAATAAATCTCATGTCTCTACAAGAATTTGATGCAATAATTGATAAAATGCAATTAGCACTTGATTATGCCCTAAATCTTGGTCAGCCTATTGAGGCAGCAAAAATTCTATATCAAATGAATGAGCAATTGCCTGATGATTTACAACTAATCTTTGAAGATATAGACAATGAAAATTCTGTAAAGTCATTTATTTCTGAGTACACTCCACTGATTAAATCTGCAATAGTTGAATATAGGCAAAAACTACATCGCTAAAATTTTTCATTCTACTTTTTAACGCCTAGATTTCTATTCTTTAATCTCAAGTATGGATTTCTACATTTTCTACATCTTGTAGCACCAATGTCGTTTCTGCATCCACAATTAAAGCAAATTCTCATCACAAGACGTGCATGTTGAGCAATACGCTTTTTTTCCGGATCTGTGATTGGCATGATTTACTCCTTGTTGTCTCTCTTTTATTCTAATCGGATTTTTCCATCTTTCCTGCTAATAACACAGGTACCTCTGCGGGTCTTTTTGCTACAGGAATGTTTGCTTTGTTAAACATTGAAATCTTGGACTCAGCTGAACCATAAGTTCCCATGACAATTGCTCCTGCATGACCCATTCTCTTTTCTTTTGGTGCTGCTCTTCCTGCAATATATGCGACGGTTGGTTTATCAAATCCACTATCAATAATTCTTTGAGCCAAAATCTCTTCAGAGTCTCCTCCTATCTCTCCTACTACTACCATGCCTTCCAAATCTGGTATGTCTTTTACCATATCAAATGCATCTATCATCCTTGTTCCGTTTATTGGATCTCCTCCAATTCCGATAGTTATTGATTGACCAAATCCTGCATTAGTTAATGCATCTGAAATTTCATAAAGCAACGTTCCACTTTTTGAGAGTACTGCAATCTTTCCTGCCTTAAACGGTGTAGGTGGCATAATTCCAACTTTTATCAACTCTGGAATCATAATTCCTGGAGTGTTTGGGCCAATGATGACTGCTCCTTTCTTATTTGCTAAATTCAATATTTCCATCGTATCTCTGACTGGAATGTGTTCTGGGATTGCAACAAGTAGCTTTATTCCTGCTTCAAGTGCTTCTTTTGCTGCACCTAGGAAGAACTTTGCTGGAACGTAGATTATTGAAATCTTTGCACCCGTTGCATCTACTGCCTCTTGCATGGTATTATAAATTGGAACTTTGTCATCAAATTTTTGACCTCCTTTTCCTGGAGTTACCCCTGCTACGATATTTGTTCCATATGATATCATGTTTCTTGCATGAAGCGAACCATATGCTCCTGTAATTCCTTGAACAATAACTCCTTTTTTATTATAATCCGACTCACCCGGTTTTCCTTTTAATATGCCAAAAATATCTATCATTTCTTCACTCCCATTACTGCAGCATTTATTGCCTCTTCAACTGAATCAAAAATCTTTGTTCTGGAACCTTGAAGCATCTCTTTTGCTTTTTCAGATTCTGTTCCTTTTAATCTTGAAAACACTGGAACATCAATCAGATTGTTTTCATATGCTTTAAGAAATGCCTCTGCAACAACTGATGTCTTTACAATTCCACCATAGAGATTTACAAGTATTGCTTTTATCCTGTCTATTTTGCTTAGCAATGTTAGTGCTTCATAAACTGATTCAGTTGTAGCCCCTCCACCAACATCTAAGAAACATGCTGGTTTTCCACCGTTATCTGATAACATATCTAATGTTGACATGACTAATCCTGCACCATTTCCAACAACTGCAATGTCTCCATCTAATTCAACAAGTGAAAATCCACTTTTTTCTGCCCTCTCTTCAATTTCCGTTTTTTCTTGATATTTTTGTAATTCTGGATGTCTGAAATTACTATTATCGTCTGTCACAAATTTGCCATCTAGTGCCATCAATGAACCATCTTGCATTATTGCAAGTGGGTTAATTTCTGCCAACTCTGCTTCTTTTTCAATTGTAAGTTTTGATAGCTTACGCAATATATCGACAAAATCATCTGCAGATTTTCCCTCTAATTTCATTTCTTTTGCAACCTCTCTTGCAATTTTTTCAGAAACATCTCCTAAACCAACTTCCTTAATGATCTGGTTTTTCACTGATTCAATTTCTACTCCTCCTTCAGGTGATGCAATAATTGTGTAACATCTCTTAGAACGATTCAAAAACAATGAAAGATACAATTCTTTTTTAATGTCTGCCATCTTTTCAAGAAGAATTGCCCTTGCCTTTTCTCCCTTTATTGTCAAACCCATAATTTGGGGATATTTTAACTCAAATTCGTCATCATTTTGGCATTTTTGAATACCTCCTGCTTTCCCTCTGCCCCCTACTGGAACCTGAATTTTAATTACAAATGGATATCCTAATTCTTTAGCATGTTTTCTTCCTTCTTCAATTGTGGCAGATGATTTGCTAGGAAGTAAATTTATTCCATATTCTCTAAACAATTCCTTTGCTTGGAATTCCAACAATCGCATGCAAAAATCATGAAAATTATGGTCTTTATTAACTATGAGTTATCTTAACTGTTCTTCAAGAAAATTAATTACCTGTAAAAAGCGATCACTACTCTTTCTCTGCAATTCTTGAGGAAATGCTTCGATTGTAAAAACAAATTGCTGATGAAAGCTAGGAACTAATACCCCGCCTGATATTACAAGTTGCTCAATAACATAATCCTTTGTTAGAGTACACACAATTTCTTCATACGAATCATCCTCTTCCTCTAGTGTCTGCCTGTAAAGAATAATCGGTTTATTTGTCTTAGTAACAATATCTGAGCCTTTCTTCAAGAGATCAGTCATATGTTGAATCTGCCAAGAGTCTAAACTGATCTGTTTTACCATGTATCTAGTAAGCATTTTTTCTATTTATTATACCAGTTTAGCTAAAAGCTAGCTAATTTGTTCATTTTTGATTAAAAAATAACATGCTTTGACACTTTTGTCACATCAGACATCTGAGTGTTTTTAATGAGTGGCCTTTCTCAGAAATATTTTTATCTTATATGTCTTAAACCTCTGTAGATTAATTTTAAGAACCAATACCCGTGTTCAATCTCTTCAGCTAATCATTCTGTTTTCGAACTTTATTACAATAAAATTTAGGGCTTTTTACTGGTGCATTTAATTGTCAAATTTACAATTGCAAAATATTTCATAAAGAATTATTCAACTGAAATTCTTATCTTCTGACCATCTATATCATCGTCTTTGTATTGCTTACATATTTCCTCAAACTTTACTTCTTTTACTCTTACTAAAAATGATAATTCTTGTTTCTTTTCCTTAACCATCTCTAATGATTCTTCATCTAAGTCAAGAATTGATGCTACACCTAGGATTTCGGTCGGATTATATCCTCTTTCTTTCCTTAGTGTTTGGAGTCTTCTTGCAATATCTTTGATCAATCCTCTTGCCATCATATCTTTATTTCTTGTAGTTGAGATAAACACAACATACTTGTCCCTTTTTGAAACTGCAAATCCTTCTTTTGCATCAAAGTCAATTACAAAGTCATCTCTATCAAGAGAAATTTTTTCGTCATCTATTCCAAAGTCATATTTTGAATATTTTTGAAGAGACAAAATAATCTCTTCGGGATTTGTTTCTGAAAAAGTACTGACAAGTTTTCCCATGTGTTGCTTTGCTTTTGGACCAATTCTTTTTCTCTCCAAATCTAAGAGGGTCTTCACAGGAAATTCTTTTGAGCGTAGTTCTAATAGTTGCTCAATTCCCGTCTCCTTTTCAATTTCTTGAATCGAATATTTCTCTACATTTAACTGAGAAATTAACAAGTCTGAAAGCGATTCTAGTTTCTGCTTTTGACCTTTTCCTACACAAATCAATGCTTCCTTTAGTGGCCATCTTCTCTTTAGTTTTCCCTTCATCCTTGCTGCCGCAGATATGGAAACAATGTCTTTCATAATGTCAAATGATTCTTCAATTTCTTTATTTACTAGAGATTCTTGATATTGTGGCCACTTGTCAAGAAGGATGCTTTTCTTACCATTAAACACTGTTTGATACAAATACTCACTGGTAAATGGGCATAATGGATGAATTAAAACATCTAAAGTTCTGAGAACCTCACTTAGAATTGCATATATTGATAACCTTCTATTCTTTTTTGCTTCATCTTCATCCCATAACTCTCCTCTGGTAATAGGGATGTAAATTTGACTAAGATTGTTTACAATAAAATCATCTATTGCCTTTGCAGCTTCATGGAACTTACAAACTTCATTTTTTTCTGTAACTTTTTTGATTAATTTTTGTAATTTTGATAAGAGCCAAATATCTGGTGATGTTAAAAGTGAGTTTTCTTTTGCCCAGAAAATTGTCTTTGATTCATCAAATTTGTCATATTCACTATTTTGTTTAAAATATAGATGTAAGTTAAACAAAGTGTTTACAACTTGGTATGGTCTTGACATTAATTCGTCGGTGCTAAAGCTTAGCGGTTCAATAGGACTTGCTTTCCAAATAAAATAAAATCTTACCAGATCAACTGGATATTTTACAAGCAATTCTCTACCATCAATTACATTTCCTAGACTCTTGCTCATTTTTCCACCTTTCTCATCAAGAACGTGTCCTTGGAACAAAAATGATTTGTATGGGGGAATGGGCGCATTGTTTAGGATGACATTCTCGATCAATAATGTGTACGCCCATCCTCTTGTCTGATCAATACCTTCAGTGAAAAACGGAGCTGGAATTTCTTTAGAATACTCTTCATCCGAAAGTGAAGAATATGGTGCAGAACCACTATTGTGCCACGTATCTAGAACGTATTCTTCTCTCTTTGTTTTGGTACTTGCACAATATTTGCATTTTATAATGATTTTATCAATCCATGGACGATGTAATTCAAAATTAGGCCCATCAGGTAAATCTACTGCAGAATTTATAATCTCATTTCTTGTAAATAACCAGTTTTGTTTTCCACAATCATTACAAATCCACACTGGGAGTGGGCATCCCCAAAACCTCTCACGAGAAATACACCAAGGATGTTTTTCTTTTATGATTCCTAGGAATCTGTTCTTTGGTTGCTCAAAAAAGTATTCTACGCTTTCAGCAGCATTAATAGCTCTATCTTCTAATCTATCAAGTTTGTAAAACCAACCCTTTCTTGCTAACCAGACTATTGGATGGTGTGATCTCCAACAAAGTGGATATTTGTGTTTAATTTTTCCAATTTTTACTAATCCCTTACATTCCTTGAGATCTTCAACAATTACCTTATCTGCATCTCTAACAAACATTCCTTCATATTTTCCTGCTAGGGATGTAAATTTGACCTCGTCATTAATGGGATTGAAAACTCTAACTTTTCTTCTATTTGCAATCCCTATGTCTTCCTCACCATTTGCAGGAGATAAATGTACAAGACCACTCCCTGTTGTTGCATCAACAAATTCCTCAGATACTGCCACATGAAAATTATCGTCTCTTGAGAACTCTTCCAAGCCTGGAATTAAATTTAAAAGTGGATGGATGTATTTTTTACCTTCAAATTTTGAACCCTTTATACTCTTTTCAATTTTGTAATCTTTAATTTTTACTTCTTGCAAAAATTCTTCTAGTCGAGTTTTTCCAACTATCCATGTTTCGTTTTCTACTTTAATGTAAACATAGTCTTCTTCTGGATGTAATCCTACCATTGCATCTGTTACTAAAGTAAATGGCATAGTTGTCCATACAATCAGAAACGCATCTTCATCTTTTAGTCTGACTTTGTAGTATAATGATGGATCTTTGACTTCTTCATACCCTTGATTTACCTCTGCATGACTAAGTGATGTTTGACAGCTTGGGCAATATGCAATTACAGTAAAATCTTCTTCTAAAATTTTATTTTTATGTGCCTTTTTGAGAACCTGCCATTCTCTTTCAATGTAATCATCTTTGTATGTCCAATATGCTTTTTGATGGTTAAATGACATACCAAGTAAATTATCAACATCCACCCATTTTGAATTAAATTTTTTTACAATCTTTTTACATTCATCAACAAGTTTTTCAATACCTATTTTTTCAATCACTTCTGATTTGCCTCCTGTAACGCCAAGCTCTTTTTCTGCTTGCAACTCTACTGGAAGTCCCTGTGTATCCCATCCGCCATTAAATACAATTTTTTTCCCTTGAAGAGTGTTGAATCTGTACCACAAATCCTTGATGATTCTGCCTCTCAGGTGCCCTGCATGAGGAATTCCATTCATTGTCGGTGGACCTTCTATGAACATAATTTTTTCAGGCTTGTCAGATTCAAAGATTAGTTTTTCTACATTGATTGATTTGATGTATTCTTTAACCTGACCCTCTATTGTTTTTGCATCAAATTTTGAGTACAATTCCATCAAGGATTTGGTATTGAGGTGGCATTATAAAGCTAAATTGAATTTAATACCTTTAGAAATTTCTTAAACAGTGTTCTAATTCGTTTATTGTTCCGCATTACCAAATACAAGAAAATAAAATTAAAAGCACAAAATAATGTACTGCGTATGACTTAAGCATATACTGATCATAATAATGCATTCAAAATATTATGTATTTGAAAATTTTTTGTTTTAGTTAGAATATCTTGGATTATATATTAAAAAAAAAGAGATTTTTAATTGGTAAATATTCTTGTGATCGGTTCAGGAGGTAGAGAACATGCTTTATCTTGGAAATTATCTCAAAGCTCAAAAATTAACAAGGTTTTCACTGCCCCTGGAAATGGTGGGACAGAAAACAATATTCCAATACCTGTAGATGATCTAGATGCACTTGCATCTTTTGCACAAAAAAATGATTGTTTTACTGTTGTTGGACCTGAAGCTCCCTTGGCAGCTGGAATAGTTGATAAATTCAATCAAATGAATCTTAGAATTTTTGGGCCATCAAAAAATGCAGCACAGTTAGAATCTAGTAAGATCTGGGCAAAAAATTTCATGAAAAGAAATGACATTCCTACTGCAAGATTTGAAATCTTTGATGATCCAAAAAAAGCCCATGACTATGTCAAATCTCTATCTTACAATGTTGTAGTAAAAGCTGATGGTCTGGCAGCAGGAAAAGGCGTAATTGTCTGTAACAGCACTGAAGAGGCAATTTCTGCAATTAATACAATTCTGGTAAAAAAAACATTTGGTGATGCTGGAAACCGAATTATCATTGAAGAAAGAATTGATGGAATAGAGGCATCATACATTGCATTGTCTGATGGAAATATTGCGATTCCTATGGCTTCTAGTCAGGATCACAAAAGAATTTTTGATGATGACAAAGGTCCAAACACAGGAGGGATGGGTGCATACTCTCCTACCCCAGTTATTAATGAAATTCTTGCCAAAAAAATTCAAGAAAAAATCATAAACACAACAATTGATGCGATGAAAGAAGAAAAAACTGTATTCAAGGGATTTCTTTACGCTGGAATAATGATTAGAGATGATCAACCATATGTCTTAGAATATAATGTTAGGATGGGTGATCCTGAATGCCAACCAATTACTATGAGAATGGATTTTGATTTATATGAATACCTGGTAGCCAGTGTTGATGGAACATTATCTTCAATGCCAGCACCATTATGGAAAAACCAGTCAGCAGTTTGCCTTGTTTTAGCATCTAATGGATATCCTGAATCATATCCTAATAATGAAGAGATTACTGGGTTTGATCTTATTCCAGAAAATGTATATGTTTTTCATGCAGGAACAAAAAACCAGGATGGAAGAATCCTTTCAAACGGTGGTAGAGTTTTAGGAGTGACTGCTTTAGGTGATACTTTAGCATCTGCAATCTCAAATGCATATGCAGCTGCAGAAAAAATTTCTTGGCCACACAAATATTGTAGAACCGATATTGGGAAAAAAGGCCTACCTCATCTTTGAGGTTTCTAAAATTCTATCCTCGGTAACAATCCAATCTAGTAATACATCGTGTTCGGATTTAGGAATGTTCTTTACAATTTGTTTTTCTAGTGTAAGTGAAATTGAAACTATTTTATTTTTTGAGAGAAATCTATCATAAAATCCATGACCGTATCCCAATCTGACTCCTTTTGGTGAGATTCCTACAGTTGGAACCAATAAAACATCGAGATTGTTATCTATTGGGCATTCTGGTCGTGGTTCCATTATGTCAAAATTTCCTATCTCTAGGCTTGAAAAATCCATTATCTTTCTAAATTCCATCTCTTTTCCAATTACTTTTGGTAAATAGACTTGTTTTCCAGAACTGATGGCCTCTTGCATAATATCTTGTGTTATTACTTCACTTCCAATGGGATAGTATGAACCAATTTTTTGTGCATTTCTAAATATATTGATTTTTTTTAATTTTTTTTGAATTTGCTTGCTTGCAATTTTCATCAAATCAAATGACGTATTATCTCTTTTTTCTAAAAGCATCTTTCTAAGTGATGCTTTCTCAGAATTATATTCCAATTTGACTACCTAAAGATGCAGATGTTATGGTATTTTTTAGCAACATTGCAACTGTCATTGGGCCTACTCCTCCAGGTACTGGTGTTACAAAAGACGCTTTCTTGATTATCTGCTCATAGTCTGCATCCCCTACTAATTTTTCTTGAAATTTTGAGATTGCGACATCAATAACTATGGCTCCTTCTTTAATCATGTCCTCTGTTAATGTGAATCTGTTTCTATCACCTACAGCTGTGATTATAATGTCTGCTAACTGACAGAATTCTTTAAGGTTCCTTGTTTTTGAATGACATGTAATGACTGTTGCATTTCTCTCTAAAAGAAGATGGTACAATGGTTTGCCAACTAAATTGCTTCTATTAATCAGAACAACATTTTTCCCTTCTAGATCTATCTTATGATAATCAAACATTTCCATTATTCCTGACGGTGTACATGCAACAAGTATTGCTTTTCTCATAGCTAAAAGTCCTACATTGTGTGGAGTAAGACCATCTACATCTTTTATTGGAGATATTCTAGATGTTGTAGTAAATTCATCCAAATGTTTAGGTAATGGAAGCTGAACTAGGATTCCATGAACTGACTTGTCATTGTTCAAATTTTCAATGATCTCATTTAGTTGTGCCTGTGAAATATTTTCATCAAATTTATGATCTTTTGTAGCAATTCCTACTTCATCACAAGCTTTGTGTTTGTTTCTGACATATGTTGCAGATGCTGGATTGTCTCCTACTAGAATGGTAGCTAAACATGGGTTGATTCCCTGAATCTTTAACTCTTCAACTGCTTTTTTGACCCTATCTTTGACTGATTGTGCTATTTCATTGCCGTCAATTTTGATGCCTAACATGAAGAATGTTCTTGGTTCGTAGATATTTAATCCTTGGAATAGATGATACCTAATCTGAAAATCTGGGAAAAGAAATTATGTAACTAATAATTAATAAATTTCATGTTTGTTGTCGTATCTGATATCAAAGTAAAACCAGAGTCATTAGAGGACTTTAAAAAATGGTTTTCTGAGGCAAACCAAGTAGTTTCAAAGTTTGATGGATTTGTTTCAAGACGTCTTTTGGAAACAAAAGATGGTCAACATAGAGTTCTAGTTGAATTTGAGAGCCTTGAAAAATTTGGAAAGATGCATCAGAGCCCAGAACATGAACAGCTTCATGCAAAAGCAACGTCGTTTATGGAAGGAGCCCCCTCTCCAAAATTCTACAATGTAATCGCACAATAAAATGAAACTTGATTTTAATGTAGATGAATACATTAAAAAAATAAAGGACGGAAAAAACTTTTTTCATACTTTTATAAATAGAGATACTCTTGCTGCTGGGGTACTAGTTTTACAGCCTGGAGAGAAAGACACTCAAAAACCTCATGAAAACGACGAAGTTTATTTTGTGCTAAAGGGAAATGGGTTTCTAAAAATTAAAGAAAAGGACTATCCAATATCAAAAAACAAAATGTATTTTGTTGGAAAAAAAATTAAACATTATTTTCATGGTAATTCTCAGGAGCTTGTGGTTCTATATTTTTTTGGTGGACATGACACCTAACTGATAATTGTTTTTTTTCCATGTATCTTGATTTTTTTTTCTGCAAATAATCTCACTGCCTCTGGATATGTCTGATGCTCTTTTACTAGTATTCTCTTTGCAAGAGTATCTTCAGTATCATTATTTTTTACTTTGACAATTGCTTGTAATATGATGGGACCTGTATCTACCCCTGAATCTACAAAATGAACAGTACATCCAGAATACTTTGAACCATAATCTATTGCCTGTTTTTGAGCATCTAAACCTGGAAAGGCAGGAAGCAAAGCAGGATGTATGTTGATAATCCTATTTTTGTAAGTTTTTACAAATTCGGGGCTTAAAATTCTCATAAATCCTGCAAGACAAACAAGTCCATTATTTGGCGTGACCTTGTATTTTTTTAGAACTGTTATAATTTTTTTATCATAATCTTGTCTGTTTCCTTTAAAACCCCTACTCTCAATTATTTCTGTTTTTATTCCAAGTTTTTGAGCAATTTTGAGTCCTTTTGCATCTGCTTTGTTTGAAATTACTATTGATGGGTTTATTGGAATTTTCTTTCTCTTGATTGATTTTAAAATAGCTTCCATGTTGCTCCCACGACCTGAAATTAAAATTCCTAGATTTAGCAACTAGTCAATAATAGATCAAACCTGCAATTTATATCAAATCCTATTATTTTGATTTTATTGGCTCGATCTGTTAGTATGACAAAAAATGGAATATTGTGTCAAGTCAATGACAAAAGAGTATATCTTGATCCAAAAAATACCGATGCATCTGCAATAAATTTTGTATCTCATGCCCATTCAGATCATCTTCCTTCAAAGAACGGTGGAACCATTCTTACTTCGATCGAGACAAATGAAATTGCAGGTCTTAGAGGCTTTAGGATGGAAAATCACATACAAAACATTGATGATTTTTCTTTAATTGATAGTGGTCACATTCTTGGAGCAAAGGGATTGCTTTTTGATGATATTTTCTATACTGGTGATATCTGTACCCGAAATCGTGGATTTCTAAAGGGTGCAGAAATTCCAAAATGTAAAATTCTAATCACGGAATCCACCTTTGGACTACCGGAATTTATTTTTCCAAGAATTGAAGATATCCTAAAACAAGTCAATGAGTTAATCTCTACCCTTTATGGAAAAGGAATCCCTGTTATTTTGATGGGTTATCAACTAGGAAAGGCACAAACTATTACACAACTGTTTAATCATTGGGGGCCTCTATACTTTCATGATTCTGTAAGACAGATGAATTTGATTCATCAAAAATTTGGTGTGCCTTTAACTGATGGGATTGGGCATACTGAGGCACAAAAAAATGGATTGCTTGACAAAAAACCATGGATTATGATTTCTCCCATGATGTCCTCAAGAAGCATCTTTTTACAAGAGATGAAATCAAAGTATGGTGCAGTTACAATTGGATTTAGTGGATGGGCACAATCTACAAAATTTTCATTTGGAAGAAAAGCAGATTATTCATTTCCCCTGAGTGATCACTGTGACTTTAATGAATTAGTTGACATTGTTCAAAAATCTGGTGCAGAACAAGTCTATACAATTCATGGATTTGTTAAAGAATTTGCAGAGCATCTACGTAAATTGGGAATCAATGCACAACCCTTACATGAAAACTCTTTGGATAATTTTACCTAGTCTGAAAATTTGCACACATGCAATCAGAAACAAGACATGTTTCAGAATTTCTTATATGGTCATGTGAAAAATGGCCACACTTGATATTTTTACAAATTCTTCTCTGCGCTTCTCTTTTAACAATGGCCTGTGCAATCCCGTTTGCTCTTTCTTTAGAATATCCTTTTTTGTCAATATAGTAATGTACTATTCTATTATACAGTAAATCTGGATTAAACGGTTTTTCTAGCAATGGGATCTATGGTTATAACACATTTATCTCATAAAAATAATTTGCAAAGAAGTATGTTATTACTTGAAAATTCGATAAAATCTTCACATACCAGAAGGACTTACCTCTACATTCTTAAAAAATAATTTCAAAATCAACAACCATGATTACGTGCCCATCTACTTTTTTCAAATTCACTATATGAGCAAAATTTGTCATACATCTTTGCCAAACCCTCATCTAAGATTGCATCATTAAGATTAATTCCATTACAATAAACAACCCCAAGCATTCTGCCATAGGTTCCTTCTGTTTGCAAGTCATCTTCATCTACTATCGCAAACGAACCCACAGGACAATTATCTACAATAAAATCGCGTGCTGCCTCATATCCTTTTTCACCTCTTTCGGGGGCATCAACTAATACTAGACGGATGGATTTGCCATAGATTTTGATTGTATCACCATCAATGTTTTCAGTCACATAACCTGGAATGCATCCTGCAGTTCCAGAACAGTTGGAGGTGGGATTTAGAAAATCCTCTTGTGAATCAAAATTAGTTTTTTCTGGGTATAGGTCGATTTGTGATTGGTCTGATGGAATAACTAGAATTCCTTCTTTGACGAGATATTGTAATGCACCTACAAATTCATCATCACTTATTTGATTACTTGCCCAAAATCCTGCAATGGTCTTGATCCATTCTGGTAAGAATAACTCTTGAGCATATACATAACTAGTAATTCCTGCAACCAGAACAAAAGCTAAAGCTCCTGCAAAAAGTTTGGTTGAATAATCTATTGACACTGATAGATAAGAGAATAAAATAATGACTTAAGCGTAGCTATGAAATGTCAAAAATAAAAAAGAATATTGACAAGGATTCGACACTCTCAATTCAAAATACATGAGATACCATCTACTATGGCAGTACAAACTGGACTAATCACACAAGAGTTTCTGGATGCAGAACGGGAACGGTTAGGGCCATTATACCCAATGTATTACGAATGTGACTTTTACAATTCTTCTACTACATGGTACAAACCAGAGTATTTCCAGTATGCAGATTATGGCAAGGATATGTAATTTCAAAAAACGGATCAAAAAAGAACCTGTGATTAATTATGGAATGAATTAGTCATTCATCAATTCTTTTTTTAATGGTACCCTAATTTACTATGTGGTACGGTGGGGTCTAATTATTGCTGGAATTATTATTCTAAATGTTGGGTCTGTTGGTTATTTTTGGCAGACGGATAGAGGATATTCATTTCCACAAATAAATGAGATATGTAATTCGGATTTGGGCAAATTAGCACAATGGTGGGGAGAACAAGACATTCGAGAAAATTGCAATTTTGCTCAAATGGTCACTATAACAATATTCGGTTTTGTAATACTTGGAATTGCTTTGATAATTGCTGGTGCAGTGGTTTCTGGGGAAAGAAAAGAATCTGAATCTATTAGAATAACAGGCAAAGATGAAGAAGATAACGATTCACTAGAGATTTTAAAGAAAAGATACGCAAAGGGAGAGATTTCTAAAGAAGAGTTTGATAAAATGAAAGAAGATTTGGTTTAGTTCTTAATTTTTTTCTTTTCTAAACACTTCTCATTAGATTATTTTTCTCTCAAAAATTCATGCAGTATTTCGCATCCTTTGAACCATTTGAAATCTTTAATGAATTCAATGGAGTACCAAGCACATACATCAAGTCTTTTCTAATATCAGACTAAATCAACCTAAACAAATGGCAGACAACACATACCTCAAACCTATCCAGTTTAGACTCATTTTTAGGCAGGCCAGGCATACATTATATCAATTCATAGACTGGAAAGAGAGAAACAATAATGACTGTATTATTTCAAAATCTTGTAAGTTTACA
>JAOTTW010000030.1 GCA_029864235.1 Candidatus Nitrosopumilus sp. | reverse complement strand
AGATTCTGGTTCTCGTACACATTTTATTTCCCAATTAAGTAATTTGTCTTCATTATAGGAAAACTGCTCCATTTCTTGTGGTGTTATTTTCCAATATCTTGATCTGGCCACTGATTATTTTCAGAACAAATCTGATATAAATTCCAATGTCTGAAACTGTACTTTCACTTTTATACGATAAATTCCAATTATCAATTATAGGTGATAAAGTTAACATGATGTTGGATTCTGAAAATATCAAAAAATTATAAAGCATTCAGACAAAATTAATAAAATCTTTTACCCGATTTGTCAGTTTTAGAATGTTTTGAATATGATTGTGACCAAAGGTCTAAAAATTGCAATCAGAATACAAAAAATAGATTAAATTAATTAAGAATTGATTTCTGATCAAAATCCTTTACGCCCAATAACTATCTAATTATCCAAAACTTTTTGATTACATACTTACCATCGATGAGTTGTTGTTTTTTTCAAAAACTACGGTAAAAGCACATTATGGAAAAAATCTGAATCTTTATGAATACAATAAATTAAGATTACTATATGTTTACTATGCAACTGCAAATCGAAATCCAAAGCAAGTTTCTGCTTGGCAAGAACTTTGTGTTGCATTATATTCTGAAGGTATTTTTGAAAAAATTATGTTTGATTCAAAAAAAGATTTGATTAAAAAATCCCTAATAATTAAAAAACCAAATTATCAATCCGAACTTTACAGAAAACATATTGAGGATATCAAGAATAATTTTAAAAACAAAAATGAATTAGGATAACCGATTCTGGGCGGTGATATGTCTAACAACAACCCAAGTCCTCAGAACCGGATATCTGGATTATATTTCATTCTAAGTATAAAAGCACAAGTTTGGTCGGAAGATAGATTAACCTGATTTTAATTTTCAAAATTGTTCATGGCTACATATGATGTGCATGTAATTATTGAAAACAAGCCAGGAATTAGTGATCCTGAAGGCGAAACCATTCTAAATGATCTTGTTTTGAAAGGAACACATTCAACAGTATCAAAAATAAAAACAGCCAAAATGCTGAAATTCACCATAAAGGAAAAAGACAAAAAAACCGCTCAAAACAAAATTTGTGAAATTTGTGATGAACTACGAATTTACAATCCAATGGTTAGTAAAGTCTCAATAAGTGTCATTGAGAACTAGGGCTTTTCAGATTCTATGTTATCAATCGTTTCATTGATTAATAGTTTACTTCTAAGAAAGGCTGCAAGATCCGTTTGAGTAATCACACCAACAATCTTTTCATCTTCTAAAACCAACAATCTTCTAATGTTGTTGTTTAGCATCTTTTGTACTGCATCTTCAATCTGACTATCAGGTGTGACCCATCTAAATTTTTTTGACATTATGCTCTCCAATGACATTGTTGATGCCGTCTTGTCGTTTGCAACTACTTTTCTCACAAAATCTCTTTCTGAAACAATTCCTATTGGGTGGTTATCTTTAGTAATTACCAAAAAACTGATATCTTTTTCATCAAGAAGTTTGGCTGCATCAAGTGCATTTTTGTTCTGATCTATTGTAATGACATTTTTTTCCATAATATCTCGCACTTGTCCCATGACGATCAAAAAACTCATTCACATAAATTGATTTGTCTGGATTCAAATTAAATATCTCTTTGAGTAAAAATAATCGTGAAGATTGGAGTTGTTGTTTTTCCAGGCAGTAATTGTGATCGAGATATGTATCATGTTTTAACTGATGTCTTTCATCTTGATGCTCAATATTATTGGCATGAAAAGGGCTTACCAAAAAATATTGATGCAGTGATTTTACCCGGAGGCTTTTCTTACGGCGATAGATTAAGGGCTGGCGTTATTGCTGCTCATAGTCCAATCATAAAGGACGTACGAAAATTAGCTGAAAGAGGCATTCCTATTCTAGGTGTCTGCAATGGATTTCAAATTCTTGTAGAGGCAGGATTGTTACCAGGTGTTCTACTTAAAAATACATCTCTTAATTTTATGTGTGAATGGACTGAACTTGTTGTAGAAAACAACCAGACTCCTTTTACTAATCAGTTCAAGATAGGCCAAAAGATTCCGATCCCAATTGCAAATGGAGAAGGAAGATACTATGTCGATGAATCTACACTTGAGAAATTGAAGAAAAACAATCAAATTGTTTTTCGATATGCTAAAACTGTAAATGGCTCTTCATATAACATTGCAGGTGTATGTAATGAGGACTATAATGTAGTTGGAATGATGCCACATCCAGAAAGAGCAGCAGAATCTCAAATCAATCCTGTTGACAACAAACCCTCATCTCTAATTTTCAAATCTCTTCTAAATACAATTGGTGTTAAAAATTGAGTTTAGATCCGCAGGAACTAGAAGATCTAACATCTAAGATTGGAAGAAAACCATCATCGACAGAATTACAAATTGTTGCTGCTGAATGGTCTGAACACTGTTCCTACAAATCGTCAAAGAAACATCTCAAAATATTGCCTATGGATGGACCTTTGGTAATCTCTGAAAAAGGATATGATTCTGGTGTTTTAGATGTTGGTGATGGTTATGTTGTAACTGCACACATTGAAAGTCATAACCATCCATCTGCAGTTGAGCCATATGGTGGAGCTGCAACAGGGGTTGGTGGTGTAGTTCGTGATATACTGTCTGCAGGAACAAGACCTATTGCGATATTTGATGGATTAAGATTTGGAGATATTGAAAAAGATAGACATGCAAGATGGTTATTCAAAAATGCTGTTTCTGGAATTGCTGATTATGGAAATTGTTTGGGAATTCCAACTATTGGCGGTGAAGTAGAATTTGATAAATGCTATACAAACTATGCTCTTGTAGATGTTGCATCTGTTGGCTTTGGAAAAAAAGAAAATTTGGTTAAAAACCATGCAAATAAAGGTGATCTTGTAGTTTTACTTGGCGGTTTTACTGGAAGAGATGGAATTGGTGGTTCTCAATTTGCATCAGATTCTTTAGAATCAGAAGACAGATCAGCTGTTCAGATTCCAGATCCATTCATCGAAAAATTAATCATAGAGGCAATTCTGGAGGCAAGAAACCAGAATCTCATAAATGCCATGAAAGACCTTGGCGGTGGTGGATTGTCATGTGCAGTATCAGAGACTGCAGATGCATTATCTATTGGAATTGAGATGGACGTAGATAAAGTCCATACTCGTGAATCTGGAATGCATCCTGATGAAATTATGGTATCTGAATCCCAAGAAAGAATGCTTTTAATTACAAATAAGACCAAATTAAAAAAATTACAAGAGATTTGCAAAAAATTTCGAATAACATGCTCTGTGATTGGTTATGTCACATCTGACAGTATGATGCATGTCAAAAAAGGTAAAAAGACCTTGGCAAATCTTCCAACAGATGTTGTTGCAAATGCTAATCTTTTAGATCGACCATCAAAAAAACCGGCTTATCTTGAAACCATACAAAAAGAAAAGAAACTCAAACCAATCCCTGATTATTCAAAAATGATGATGAAATTTTTATCATCTCCAAATATTGCAAGTAAAATCTGGGTATATGGACAATATGATCACGAGGTTGGAATTAGAACTGTAGTGAAGCCTGGAAATGATGCATCTGTTTTAAGATTGGACAATGGAAAATTCTTATCTGTAAAAATTGATGGAAATCCTAAACAATGTTACATCAATCCCAGAGAAGGCGCAATTGGATGTTTTGAAGAAGCATGTAGAAATGTTGTTTGTACTGGAGCCAAACCAATCGGAATGCTTGATCATCTTCAATTTGGAAATCCTGAGAATCCTGAAATCTTTTGGACATTTTTAGAATCACTACAAGGATTAACTGATTTTGCCAAATTCTTCAAAATCCCATGTGTTGGAGGAAAAGTTAGCCTTTACAACGAAACTCCATCAGGTCCAATAAAACCAACTCCTCTGGTTGGGGTTTTGGGTTTGATTGATGAAAAACCACAGATGCCTCAACAAATCATGAATGATGATATTCTGGTAATTATTGGAAATACCAAGGATGAGATGGGTGGTTCTGAATACTTTGAATATATTCACAAGTTTATTGGTGGAAAATGTCCTGTTGTAGATTTTGCAGAGTCTAAAAAGAATATGAATGCAGTATTGAGTATAATCCAAAAAGGACTTTTAAAAAATGTACATGATTGCTCAAAAGGAGGTCTGGCAGTCGCAATATCTGAACTCTGTATGATTAATGATATTGGGTGCGATGTTCTCTTGGAAAAGGTTCCAGGTGAGGAACTTGATGTTGACCACGTTTTGTTTTCTGAAACTCACTCAAGATATCTTTTGGTTTTAAAACAAGACAATCTCAAAAAACTAAACGCATTTCTAAAGAAAAACAAAGTCTCATTTAATCAGATTGGAAAGTTTGATGGACGACAAATTCGATTTAACAAAAATTCTAAAAATATCATAGATCTAAGAGTTGATAAAGCACAAAAAACATGGATTAATTCGTTAAGGGAGTTGGTTGTTCATGGTTAAGGAAAATTGTGGTGTTGTTGGAATCTTCAGTCTTAGTGGAACAAATGTCGTTCCTATGGTAATTGATGCATTAAGAGCACTTCAACATAGAGGTCAAGAAGCATGGGGTCTGGCAATTCCTAACAAGACTCCTCTGAAAAAACTTGGTCTTGTTTCTGCATCATCTTCTGAATTTAAAAAAATTTCTGAGGAATATTCCTCTTCTGCAGTAATTGGGCATGTGAGGTACTCTACTATAGGCAAAAGTAATCTTGAAAATGCTCAACCACTTAAAGTTAAAGATCTTTGTATTGCACATAATGGAACTATTGCAAATGTGCAAGAACTTGCAAATATGGTAGGTGGTTGTTCTTTTACTCCACAGAATGCAAGTGATACCTTAGTTGCCGCCCAAAGACTAGTCTCATTGATATCTGAAAAAGGCCAAATGGGAAAAGCACTTTCAATTCTGAAAAATGAAATGGTCGGTTCATACTGTTTTACATTTATCTCTGATGACAATGCAGTATATGCTGCAAGGGACCCTAAGGGATTCAGACCGATGGTTTTAGGGCATAAAGAATCTGATGACACCTATGTTGTAGCCTCTGAATCGTCTGCACTCTCTGCAGTTGGTGCAAAACTACAAAGAGATGTCAGACCCGGTGAATTAATCAAACTAAGTTCCGATGGATTAAAGACAGAAATGTTTTCAGAAGATAACTCTAGAGCACATTGTTCTTTTGAATTTACTTACTTTGCTCATCCTTCAAGTAACATGGAAGGTGCTAATATTTACATCTCTAGAAAAAAAATTGGTCAATTTTTAGCAAAGAAATTCCCTATCAGAGACGCTGATCTTGTAATACCAGTTCCAGATTCAGCTAGACCTGCAGCATTAGGATATGCTCAAGAACTTGGTGTCTTATTCGATGAAGGGCTGCTTAAGGATCGTTACAGCAAAAAGGGCCCACTTCGAAGTTTTATTGAACCCCATCAAAGCGATAGAATTGAAATTAACCGATGGATTATTCCGATTAGAGAAATCATTGAAGGAAAACATGTAGTTGTAATTGATGACAGTTTGGTTCGTGGCACAAGCTCAAAGGCAATCATTAAGGCATTAAGAAGAGCCGGTGCTAAGAAAATCAGCATGCTCATTACATATCCTCCAATCAAATTTCCCTGCTATGCAGGAATTGATTTTCCATCCCAAGATGAACTTGCAACATTTACAAATAGAAAGGAAATGACAGATGAAGAACTAACCGAGATGGTTCGAAAAAGCATTGGGGCTGACTTTTTAGGCTATAATGATGCTGAAAATCTTGCGGCTGCAGTTGGAATGCCGATGGATTCTATGTGTTTTACTTGCTCTTCGGGAAACTATGATTCACTTGGCATTGCCCCTGACTTTAAAACGCGCCTAGAGATGAAAGGTGAATAAACTGGAGACTGCATATGTTTTAGTAAAAAGTGAGATAGCTCATGAAATGGATGTAATGAATGAGATTCTAAAGATTGATCAAGTCAAAGAAGCAAAAGGCACTTTTGGCGTTTATGATATTTTTGTAAAGATAGAGGCAAATACCTCAAAGGAAGTGGAAGATGTCATCACAAAACAAATCCGTAAGGTAAACCATGTCTTATCTACAACAACGCTATCTGTAATTCCTGAACAGAACAAAAAATAATCCGGAATTTTCTTTAAATATTGTTTCTGATTGATATAATTATGAAAGCGATTTGGAATGAATCTGTTATTGCAGAAAGTGATGAAACTGTAGTTGTTGAGGGTAATCACTACTTTCCAATTAATTCTATAAAATCTGAATATTTTAAAAAAACAGATTTGACCACATTTTGTGGTTGGAAGGGAATGGCAAACTATTACTCTGTGACAGTAAATGGAAAGACTAACAAAAACTGTGCATGGTATTATCCAGAACCAAATGATGCTGCCAAAAAAATCAAGGGGATGGTAGCATTTTGGAATGGAGTTCAAGTAAAGTAATTGTTCTTGCTAGTAAAATTTTACCAAGTTAATTTGAATCTATTTTTTCGCCCTTATCTGGAATCAACTTGGATGTTAAAAACACACATTACAATAATTCAAATCATAAATAGAAACACATTGCTGATTTATGGGTCTTAATTAGTAAGTTAATTTCACTTTTTAGATAAGCAAAGATTTTTTGGTTCAAATTATGTTGGGAATACAACATGATGAGGGATATTGTTATAGAGCGAAAAATTAGTTCCCACTTGGAAAAAATAAAAAATATCTATTAAAAAATTACCTGTTGTGCCAAGAGATATAGTTAATGTATTAGAATCAGACGACGAGTATCTTCAATCAATCTTTGAAGGGGATTTTCTTGAAAAATATTGTGAGATAAAAAGACACAAACATATCTCTATATTTTCATTGCCTTCTCCAAGAGAATTTTATTTGTATAGTAATCCTTAATATAAAAATCTAAAATATTCTAAAAATACAAATTTTATGGGTTTATTGTCAAGTTTTATAAAAATTAAATTATTAACGTATTTTTCAGTTACAATAATTTACTCAAACTAGTGGAGAACATTGAACAAGAAAAACAACGGTTTCAAACTATGATTACAAATAATTTTTATTGATTAATTGTTAACAATTATGCTTTTTAAAACATGTAATTGCTAGTTAATGCACTTTTAAATTAATAACCCTAGTTACTCCACTTTATCGGCACTAGATTACATTTACAATTTTCTCGTTTGCCACATTTTGGACAATTACAGTTACATTGTAGTAATGATGAATTACATGAAACACATTTCGTATATTCTGCAAAATCCTCTCTCAATTCTTCAAATATGGTGGTCAGTATTAGAATTTAAATATAATAATAAATTTTCCAAATATTTATGGTATTTTTGATTAATTTTTAAATGAATGTTAATTATTTTCCATATAATTGAACAAATGTAGGTTCAGGTTTTATTCTTCATTTATTCCACTAAAATCAATATTGACGATTTCAGTCATTTCTGTTAACTTTAAGGAGAAGTAATTCTCAAATTAATTCGTGAGTCATCTAAATATTGCTGTAATTATAAAACTAGAGCCTGATTTTTCAGAGGGGAATGTCAGTTATAATCCTGATGGCACTCTAAATCGAGCTGAGACAAAAAATACTTTGGGTCCTCACAGTGCAATAGCTGCTCATGCAGCATTTTTTGGCAGAGTAATGTATGATGCCAAAGTTTCGATTGCAACTATGGGGCCACCAATAGCAGATTTAGCACTTCAGCAAGCTCAGCAAATCTCAGATGCAGAGGAGCTTCACCTATACAGTGATAGGCTCTTTGCAGGAGCGGACACTTTGGGAACCGCAGAAGTATTACGAGTTGGAATTGAAAAGATGCAAGAAAAAATGGATATCGTGTTTTCAGGGCATAGAGCATCCGATGGGGAAACTGGGCAGACAGGACCTCAAACTGCATGGAAATTAGGATTTACATTTCTTGGAAATGTGATTAGTTACAATGTAGATGTCGAGACTAGAATGGTTCGTGCAAAACGTCTGATTAGTTTACAAGGTTTACCAAATATAATAGAAGAAGTTGAAGCTCCATTACCTGTATTCATATCAATTGATCCTACCTACAAATCAAGTTACAACACCGTTTCACAGAGATTAGCATTTCAAAAATATAAAAAAGAAGCTATACAACTCTCAGATAATTTCAAAGATTATCTCAAAATTTTTAACGCAAAAGAACTTGGTGTAGATGAAACTCTTGTTGGTCTTCCAGGATCGCCCACAATAGTGTATAAGGTGGAACGAGTACCAAAATCTACAGCTACAAGACAAGCTGAAGTTATTGATGGCTCGGATCCTGAACAAATTTCCAAAGTGGTTAAAAAAATGAAAGAAGCATTATCAGCTATGGTGATTAAGTAATGGTGGAAAAATATCGTCATCTATATGTTGTAATTGAACATGAAGATGGGAAGTTTCTTCCAGTGAGTCTCGAAATGATTGGAGAAGCAAGACGGTTATTAGACGGTTTCAATTCAAAATATTCTTCAAATGAAAAAGTAGTTGCAGTGATTTTAGGACACAATATACAAGATCTCTCAAAACAGTTAATAGAATATGGTGCAGATGCAGTGGTCTATGCTGATAATCCCGAACTTAAAGACGTAAGAAATACCATTTACACTAAAGTAATTGGACAGATTGCACAAGATACAAAATCACTAGGGGAAATAGAGCCTGAATATGCAAATGATGTAAAAAGGCCTAGATACATGTTCTTTGCAGCAGATAGTATTGGCAGGCATCTATCTTCAACTACACTAGTAGAATTAGAATCAGGATTGGCTTCAGACATCAACAAGCTCGTTATAGAAGATATTGAAATGTCACATCAACAAAAAACAGGTGGGAAAAAAGAGACATATGCAAAAACACTAGAAATGTATCGACCTGATTTTTCAGGATTTTTGTGGACTACAATTCTTTGTCTTGATAACAGAAATCCTGCTTTTCAAAGAGACTATCATCCGCAATCCTGTAGTATAATTCCAGGAGTTTTTGAACCGTTAAAACCAGATTCTTCACGAGAAGGTAAGATTATAGAATTTACTCCAACAATTGATAAACAAGATCTTAAAGTTAGAATATTAAATCGTCAGATATTAAAAAGTGAAGTCGATTTTGATACTCCAAGAACGATTATTAGTTTTGGACGGGGAATAAAAAATGATCCTGAATCAAATATCAAACTAATAGAAAATTTGGCAAAAGAATTGAATGCAGAGATTGGAGTTACTTTACCAATGTCAAAAAAACCATATTCAATCAGTCATGCATTAGATTCTAAATATATGATTCCAGATAGAGTAATAGGAACTAGTGGACATAAAACTAGTGCAATGTTGTACATTGCTACAGGAGTTAGTGGTGCAATGCAGCATGTTTGGGGAATGAAAGACTCAGGATTTGTCGTAGCAATTAATCCTGATGAGGAAGCACCAATAAAAGACGAATGTGATATTTTCATTAAAGGAAGGATGGAAGACGTAATTCCTCTTCTAATTGAAGAAATTAAAAAACAAATACATATTGTAGAGGTACAATAATTTTGGAAAAATATGATGTGGCAATAATTGGTGGCGGTTCGGCTGGTCTTGCCGCACTGAAACAATTATCACACCTTGGAAAACAAGCAATTCTCTTAGAGGCAGGCTCAAAAGTTGGTTCAAAGAACCTATCAGGAGGAATTCTTTATTCAAAAAAACCCAAAAAAGGCAATGTGTCAAATGTTGAGCAATTATATGAAAACTTCCTTGATGATGCACCAATTGAAAGAAAAATTACAAAATATATCTTGCATTCAACATCCCAAAACAAGATTTATTCCATGGACCTTACTACAGCTCATGATTATCAGGCAAATTTTGGTTGTTCTGTTTTATTGAATAAACTCAATTCTTGGTTTGCTGTTCAGGCAGAAGAGGCTGCCAAAAAACTAGGTGGCGGAATTATTCCAGGTGTTCATGTAAAATCAATTAATTGGAATGAACAAAATGATGCAACAATTATACAAACTGATGAACTTGATGAGTTTGAAGTCAAGGCAATAATTGCAGCTGACGGAGTAAATTCAGAAGTTGCAGAAACAGTTGGGGCTAGAAAAAAATTCACTCCAGAACAACTATACCAAGGAGTCAAAGTAATCGTAAAACTTCCTGAAGACATTATCAACAAAAGATTTGGAGTGTCTTCAGATGAAGGAGCAGCACATCTTTTTGCTGGAGATGTAACTTTAAATCACATTGGAGGAGGATTTCTTTATACAAACAGTGATACTCTTTCAGTAGGAGCTGTATATCACTTTGATTCACAGATATCCAATCCAACAGAGCCATACAATCTAATTGATGTTTTACTTAAAAATCCCTTGATTAGTGAATTTATCAAGGACGATGTTCCAATAAAACCTAAAATTGATAAAAATCTTCCACAAGAAGAACAGCTTAGAATTCGTTTTGCTGTAGCAAAATTAATCAAAACATGGTATGAAATTCGCGAAGCATCTCTGTCCTCGATCGGACGAGATAGACTGCTTAAATCAGGCAAATACAAAACTGTTGAGGATATTCAAAAGAGATTATCTGCTATACAAGAGCAAATGACTGAAAAATTTGGTCTCACCTTTGGAACCGATTATCTTGAAGATGAATATGGTGCGAAATTAGTTCCAGATGGGAAGAGATGCAGAATGAGAAAACCATACTTTAAGAACATTTTATTTGTTGGGGATGCAGCAGGAAGAGGAGTTTTTGTTGGTCCTAGAATTGAAGGTCTCAATGTGGGTATTGATGATGGGGTAAGGGCAGCAAATGCCGTTGCACAAGCTCTTGACAAAAATGACTTTTCTGAGAATAGCCTTGGAGAAAACTATTCAAAATCTGTGGATGAGAGTCCATTCACTACAGATATGAAAGAAATTGACAAGGATTATCTCAAGATCTTTCTTGATGCTGCAAAAGACGTGCCAAAAGACATTATTGGTTCCCGTTATGGCCCAATTTTGAAAATGATGTCTAGCGGAACAATGCGAGGAATTGCAGTAAAATTTGCAAATATTCTTGGGTATGATAAACTACTACCAATGATTGAATCAGAAGACACCTACGTTAGAGTGCCAATTCAATTAGCAGAAAGATTGGGAGAACCAGTTTTATCTTCTTATTCTCCAACTATTCCATCAATTGCAGATAGAATTGCAAACCTGAATTATAATGATGATCATCTTTCACACATCAAAGTTCTAAATCCAACTAGTGAATATATAAAAAAAATGGTAACATTATGTCCTGCAAAATGTTACACGGAAGAGAGTGGAAAGGTGATTATTCAGCACGAAGGATGTGTAGATTGTGGAACATGTTCACAAGAAACAGAATGGAAACACCCTCGTGGTGAAAAAGGAATTCATTATAAATACGGTTAGATTTTTACACTGAAATTTTTATGCTTTTTAACTCGTCATAAGCTTTTCTCATTCTGGCATAAAATTCACTTACAGATGGGGGCAAGATTGAAAATGCAATGTAAAAGTCCTCTGCTTCTCTAATATACCGCTTTATTTTTTCTTGATCTGAAATATGTGAAATAAAATTCATATTGTTTAATCTATCACAAAGTTTGATTATCTTTACATCATATGCAGATTTTGTAAGTTCGACACAATACTTAAAGAATCTAGCATTTTGTTTTTCTTTATTATTTGCACCAAAGTAATTTTCCAATGGCTTTGTTTTCAAAGTTGTTGCTATATTGTAAACATAATCTCCAAATCTATGCCTAAAATATGCATCAAATCCATATGATTTAGCAGCATACAAGTCTAAAATCTTGTCATTATCTTCCATTACATCATGTAAAATAGATGAAACAATTTGTAGAGTAGTAAGCAATTTGTCTGTATTTTGATAATGCTGTATCACATCAATGGTTACAGGCCATACATGCGTTTCTAAAAACGATGATTTTCCATCTTCTCGGACTACATCAGAATGAACTTCCTCTGCTAACTCTATTGCTCCCTCAACAAAACTATCTATTCTAATTTTGGCGTCATTTTTAATAATATTCAAAAGTTCTTCTTTGGTTGCAGAATTAACTTTCACAATAACTATATCACAACATCATTGAAAAACATGATCTTATAGATAATGATTGGTATAAACGTTAAAGTAGGCATGAAAAGGTAGGATGATTAATTTTAAGTGATCTTAAATACCACGTTGACATTTGCTATGTGTGCCAATATCAGAAAATTTTCCTGAAGGTCTAAAACCAATTGGAAAAATTATTCATGCCGATGGCGAACACTTTCACTGGATTTGGGGTCCTGGCAAGTCAGAAGGGGATGCATCCAAAAATGAGGATGTAACAAAAGCATATGATATGCGTAAAGAAGAACAAGTTCCACTAGGTGTTAGTGGAACCATGGTCGCAGTTGATTGGGATTCTTGTGTGGCAGATGGTGCATGTATTGAGGCATGTCCAGTTCAAGTATTTCAGTGGTACAGAACAGAAAAAGATATTCCAGCAAAAGATGTTATTGGTCAAACTTTTGAAGGAACGGGAAGTAGAGTAAAAGATGAACGTAAGGACTATACAGATAAAGCAGACCCAATCTTAGAACATGATTGTATTTGGTGTATGGCATGTGTATCGGTTTGTCCACCGCAAGCTATCAAGGTAGATCAAGGAAATATTGAAGCACATGAGAATGCATCATTAACATAATGTGTCTACTATATCTGAGAACAAATTCAAGAACTGTTTAAACTTAGTTTAGAGTTGCGATCGCTTTAATTATGTCTGTCTTGCTTAAAATTCCAATCAAATCCCCTTTATCTGATAAAACTCCCACCCCGTTTATTTTATTATCCAGAAGTAATTGGCATGCTTTTGACATGTCTTCATAATAATTAGTAGTAATGATTTCATTTCTCATCACTTCTTCAGCTTGAAGAGTTTTTCCCAATCCGTGATCTGATTCAAAGCTTTTTGGAAATATTGTGTCTCTTTCAGTTCCAATAGATATTACAATATTGAATAAATCTCGAAATGTTATGATACCAATTGGGATTTCTTCTTTGTTTCTTACAATTAAACGCGAAATCTTATTTTCTGACATTTTTGAGGCAACTTTACTTAGTGTGGTATCAGAATAAACCCAAAAATAATGTGCAGACATGCATTCCCCAACTATTTTTTCATTTTGATGGTTTGTTGCAAAATCTTTTACAAGATCTGTTTTTGTTATAATTCCTACAACATCATCCTTAGATGTTATTCCAAGAGAACCAATATTATTTTTAGACATTATTTTTGCACACTCTTGAATTTCTGTGGATTGTGAAGTTGTTAGGATCGGTTTTACTATTTCACTTAATGGAATATGTTGTAAGGTTCTACTTGATTTGTCCTTGAGAAGGAATAATCCCAGATCTTTTTCTGTTAGAATTGCTATTATTTCTTGATTTTTTGTGACTAGCACTCTGCTTATTTTTTTATCAAACATAATTTTTGTAGCGTCTGCTATTGTGGACTCTATGTCTATTGTTATTGGTATGTTCATCACTTTTTCTAACTGTGACACAATTCATCAAAGTTTGATTTGGCAATAAAAAATACTCTTCAATTATCATTGTCGATTCTAAGAACTAAGTTCAAAATATGGTCAATTTTAATAGTCATGTGAAGTCAACATTTTAAAACTCTAGAGGAGAAAAGTATTGCTAAATTCTCTATAAATCTCATTTTTCCATCCAAAACTCTGAATGGTATACTTCCACCCCTGATAGAACTGTGGGTGATGATCTTTATTGATTCAAAAAATGTCTCTATTTCTGACATATACCTTTAGTCTAAACATGATTAAAAATAGATTTGACATTAATTAACTAGCTTAATCATCAAAGTTCATTATTCTTAATTATTAGAAAAAGTATTATCCACACAGTGAAACAATATACCATTCTTGTTGGCGCTGGTGTTGGGATTATCTGCATCATGGCAATTATTTTTGGTTTGGATTTGTTGAAGTTATCTTTATCTACACAAGAATATGACATCTTTGTAGATCCTATCATTGATAAGCAAAATTTGTTTATCACCGGAAGAGTTTCGATTCAGAACACTGGTTCTCAGCCACTGACCAATATTCATGTCAATTTTGGTGCAGGTGATACACTTGACATTGGAACTTTAAAATCGGGTCAGAAGATCATAATATCTCCTCCGCCAGAAAACCCAATGGAGTTTGTGATGATTGAGGCTGATAATGATATTTTTGTCAACAAGGCATATAGAGAGCTACCAAAAATGGTAGGCATGATGGGCTCCTAGATACCGTCAATCGTAAAATTAATGATAGTATCTAAAATGAACCAATTTTTAATTTTAAAATTAGAGGTAATTCACTTTTTATCCTTTAAAATTTGGCTAAATGAGAATATTATATTTATGAAAAAACTAAAACTGATTTGAAAAGTTTCTAACCGAAATCCTGGTGCTAGAGTCATATCTGACATGTTTTGCAGTTTTCTCTATAACATCAAAAAGAGAGGAATTTGTAATTATGTGTTTTTTTAGTTTTGATTGAAGTTTTTTGAGAGATATCTTTCTATTACTTGCTAAAATGCTAGTAAAACCGTCATCATTTGTTCTAAGCATATCCCAAAGCATAGTTACTGAAAACGTGTCATCTTGTATAGATTTTTGTAAAATTTTGATTGTAGCTTTTGACACTTGGAGTATTTTACCATGTCCTTCTACTGAATACGCATGCTTCAAAAATTCTTTACATTCTGTACTAGTCATGGTAATTTTTACCAGTGCATCATTTGTATCCATAACAAAAATTCTGCGAAGATCTGATATTTTGAGATTATTGCCTATTTTACGATCCCCTCTGAAATGCCCAGAATTGATGAAGGCAATATCTGAACCTGTAAATTCTGACATACAATCCGCAACAAAATTTCCAAAGTTAGTAGAACCTCTGCGTAATTGCAATTCAGTAGCATCAAGAACTGTATTTACCTTGAATTTTTTGATAATTCTGTCTGATTCTGCTTCATTGATTCTTTTTTCTAGTAATTGTTCCCATTTGGCTACAACTCTCTTAATTTCTTCATCTGGATGAATCTTGGTCAAATCTGAATCCAAAACAGCCACGGATTTTGTCATTTTCTTAATCTGGCTTGCTTTGAGAACTTTTCTAGTATTTATGCCAACAATCTGAACTGTTCTACAATTTGATTGGCCTTTTAGAAGAATTGATTTTGGGTTTGTGATTGGATTGTATTCAAAAATCTCATTATGATCATGTCCTCCAAGCATGTATACATAACCATTCCAATTCTTGTTAAGCCATTCCTTCAAACCTATGTCTTCATCGTTACTCATATGTGACAATACAATCAAGTGGTTTATTCTTGGATGTTTCTCATTTATTGTCTCAATCACATGTTTTAGTGATAACTCTGGTGGCAAAATATCAAATCCATTATGATGTGCTTTTCTCATGGTTGCAATTCCAGCAATTCCTGTAATTGCAATTTTTGACTGCTTTTTATTTATCTTCAAAAACTTGTATTTGTGAATTTGAAATTTTTTTTCATTTTTTGGAGATATTAGATTTGAGCAAACTACATCAAAAACCGCCTCATTCAGTCTTTTTTTAATAATCTCTACACCACCATCAAAATCATGATTCCCTATTGTGCAGAAATTAAAACCACATTTGTTTAGAATCTCTACCATTTGTTTGCCTTTAAAATACAAACTCATTAGAGACGGAAACAAAAAATCTCCACCATGTAAAAGCAAAACAGAGGTATTGATCTTTTTAGACATAATCTGTGTTTCTATAAATTTAATCAATGAGTAAATCCTAGCAAATCCCGGAAGATCAATATTTTGATTTACTTTGGTTTCTTCTATAAAATATGTATCAGTAACATGAACTATAATTACCTCAGGTTTTTCATCTAGTATTTTTTTAATTTTTGTAAATGCATTATTTTTTTGTTGATTTAATTTCATTTTATTTTTATGTTCTTTTTTAAAAAACCAGAATATTAGAATCTAGTTTTTTCCTATTTTTCTGAATTTAAAAAGAACAAAAAACAATCTATCCTTTTAATAATAAATATCAGCTTTTTTTACTTGCAATGTTGGCATCAAATCTTTTATTCTAATGTGTGCTTAATAATTTAATGACTGTAATTACACAAAATATGCCATTATTGCTTTTGATGATAATTACATCCTTCTTGATAATTTCAATCCCAACTGCACATGCTGAACAAATTATAATTAGTGTACCTTCAAATTCTGCTACTCCTGGATGTGAGGAAACAAATCAATGCTATA
>JAOTTW010000098.1 GCA_029864235.1 Candidatus Nitrosopumilus sp. | reverse complement strand
AAACTATGAGAAAAGACAGTCACATGCAGTTTGATCCAGAACTGCTAGAGGCATTCAAGTGACCTCAAAAACCACATATTAGTAGTAATGATTATAGAGCAAAAAGGTCGAAAAAAGATATATTGTTTTCAAATAAAATTAGTTTTCTTGCATTACTGGTACTAGTATCTAGCATTTCATTAATTATCTTATTTGATGGTGTTGTATTTGCCCAAACTGCATCAGCACCAGAACCAATTTCTGATCTGATTGCAATACCTGGTAACGGAGAAATACATCTTTTGTGGAGTGCTCCTGATGATAATGGCTCACCAATTATATCATACAAGATAGTACGATGGGAGACAGGTTCTGATATCTTTACCACATTTCCAAACCTTAGCACATCAACTGAAGCCATTGCAACAGGACTCAAAAATAATGTATCTTACAGTTTCAAGGTAATTGCTGTAAACTCTGTAGGGCAGAGTAGAGATTCCAATATTGCATCAGCAAAACCCCTTTCAACTGCACCTCTAACTGATGTCCCAAATCCCATAACTGACTTTATAGCAACAAGAGGTGATGGCAAGGTTACTCTCTCATGGAGTAAACCCAATGATAATGGTTCACCTATTACAAGTTATAAAATAACCTACTGGCAGATTGGAACTGATAGTTTCCAGAAAAAAACAGTTGAAGGAAAATCTACTTCTGCACAAATTACTGGCCTGACAAACAACGCATCATACGCCTTTAAGATAAACGCAGTAAATGCACTTGGACAGAGTCCTGATTCTAATGTGGATTCGGCAACACCGACAAAGTCAGTCATCGCTACTGTTCCAAACCAGGTAAGAGGAGTGGTTGCCATACCAAGTAATGGCCAAGTGTTTCTGTCTTGGATTGAACCATCTGATAATGGAGCACCTATTACAAGCTATCGAATTATGGTAAATGAGAAAGGCTCTAGCATCATTACAACATATCCAAACATTGGAGATTCAGAAAAAGCCACAATATTAGGTCTAAAAAATAATGTAACTTATGAATTCAAGATATCTGCAGTAAACTCTGTGGGAATTGGAAAGGAATCAAAACTAATCTCTGCTACTCCAAACAACAAGGTTCCAATTGCAATAACAGGCCTCAAAGCAGTATCTGGTGACGGCAAAGTCATATTGTCATGGTCTGTCTCATCATCTGCGCTAGAAGACATTACAGGATATAGGGTACGCGAGTTTAGAACTGGCTCTGATTCATTTGTGTCTCATTCTATTTTAGGCAAGTCTACCACTGCTACAATTGATGGTCTTACAAATGGCATTCCTTATGGATTTAGAGTTCTTGGAGTCAATGCAGATGGTATAGGCCCTGAATCCAACATTGTATATGCAACACCTATATCACAAACAAAAACAACTGCCAAAGTACCTTCCCAAATAGGAGACCTTAAAGCAACACCAAGCAACGGTCAGGTCAAGCTGACGTGGAGTATACCGTATGACTTTGGCTTTCCTATCACAGGATACAAGATAATCCAGTCAATTACTGGATCTAGCTCATTTACAACAATTCCAAAATCCGATGTAATCCCTGAGGCAATTATAACTGGATTGACAAATGATGTATCCTACAACTTTAAGGTATCAGCTGTAAATTCAGAAGGAACTGGTAAAGAGTCAAACTCTGTTTCAGCAATCCCAAAATCTACAACTGCTCCCAAGTTTACTATCCCACAGTGGATAAAGACAAATGCAGGATGGTGGTCTGAAGGAAAAATATCTGATGCGGAATATGTTCAGGCAATAGAATACCTGATAAACCAGAAAATAATCAAGATAAAATGAGACAATCCAGTTTAAATTACATGATGATGTGTTTAAACCAATGACAAACAAAACAACTTTTGTTGCATTGTTTACAGTATCTGTACTTTTACTAGGTGCAGTAGCAGGTCCATTGAATCTGCTACAATCCGCTGAAGCCATGAAGGGTCAAGGAGTATCCTCATCACAATATGGCGCTGCCACCAAAAGTAAAGTATGCGGTGATAAGCTGTGTTCTGAAGTAAGGGCAGATAAAATAAAACAAGAAAGCAAAAAGAAAGAGCAGATAAAGACTGAAAAAAAGACTGAAGAGGTCAAAAAGGCAGAACAGGTTCCTCCAAAAGACACAAAGGCTCAGACAATGGAGCAGGCAAAGCAACAAGCAGCTGCTACCCCAAAGATTACAAAGACCATCACAGGAAGCATTGTTTCAAAACAGGATCCTGGAATGGGCCATGAATCACATCAATTGGCAATCATACTTCCGCCAAGTGATAAAATCTACAGAGGTCATTTAACATATTCTGCATCTGAAAATGTTCAACTAGTAGTATTGAATGGACCCCTTGCTGAAGGCAAGGATAAGGGTCAAGCTATATGGAGTATTGATGGTAAAACAAAATATGGATTAACACTAGTTGACAACCAAAACTCTGCAGGAGTATGGCAATTTACAGGAAATGCATTAGCAGTTCACACAAAAAACACCAAGCCATTTACAGTAACATATTCTGTAACATATACTGAAAACGTAGTTGACAACCAAAAAATTCTCAGAGGAACAATGACTTCAAAACAAGATCCTGGAATGGGGCATGAATCACATCAATTAGCAATACTGTTGCCACCAAGTGACAAGGCATACAGAGGCCATATCACATATGATGCATCTGAACCCATTCAATTAGTAACTTTGATTGGACCCCTTAAAGAAGGTGATCTTGCAGGACAACCAACATGGACTACAGATGGAAAAACAAAATATGCTTTAGTCTTAGTTGATCCTAAAAAGTCAGCTGGCTCTTGGGTATTTTCAGGTAATGCACTTGCAATACATACAATGAACAAGGATCCATTTACAGTAAGCTATGCAATAGTTCTTACTGAATAACCTCTTTTTTATTTTTAATTATACTGAGAAATAATTTCATCATATTAGCCTTCAGATAATCTCTGTTTGATCAATTCAAATTTTGGTCTGTTTTTTTGGAGATTGAACATCAGCAAATACCTCAAGATGATACTTGTGATGTTATTAGTACTGATACTATTGAAAGTACTATAAGTGTTAATTTCATGTTGTTTTTATCATTGAAATTTTTAATTTTTATAATTTAAATCATTTATGATAAACAAATTTTTTATCTGTATTTAACCATCACAATAAATTACTAAATTTTAACTCAAAATAAAAGTCTAAATAATTCAGATTATGTAGTAAATTATTCAAATAAAGGAAAAATAAATTGAAAGTTGCTTTAATTTATAATGAAACTAAAATTGATCCTGATGATGTAATTAACGTCTTTGGAATGACCACCAAAGAACATTACAGCAAAAAGGCAGTTGAACGTGTTGCAAGGGCCTTGGAAAAAGGTGGACACACTGTCAAGGTGGTTGAAGGGGACATGCACCTCGCAGATGAATTGCGAGAATTTATGCCCAAAGTAGTTGCAGGTGAAAACCCTGGAATGGTGTTTAACATGGCATATGGTATACAGGGCCAGAATAGATACACACATGTTCCTGCAATGATGGAGATGCTTGGAATTCCATATATGGGGTCAGGGCCAGCAGGGCATGCCATTGTTCAAGACAAGGTAATGACAAAAATCATCCTGCAGAAACACAACATACCTACTCCAGGATTCTGGGTATTTCGAACTTCAGAAGACACATTTGATGATTTAGTATTTCCAGTAATCGTCAAACCAAAACTAGAATCCACTTCCATGGGTATGGAGGTGGTGGATAATTGGGATGATCTTAGAGCTGCAGTAAAAGTACAGATTGAAAAATTCCAACAAGACATTTTGGTAGAACAATTCATTTCGGGACGAGAATTTGCAGTTGGCATGATAGGAAATACTCCCAATATAGAGGTGCTCCCAATAGTTGAAATCAATCTGGATAACCCAGATCAAATACAAACCATATCTGATAAAAAGAAAAAAGGTGGAGTGGATAAAACATGTCCTGCTAAACTGTCAAAAGAAAAAATAGAAGAGATGAGACAAATGTGCATAAAAGCATTCACCT
>JAOTTW010000029.1 GCA_029864235.1 Candidatus Nitrosopumilus sp. | reverse complement strand
CTAATTTTTCTTGCTCTTTCTCTGTAAGTATCTCTTTACCATCTCCCTTTTCAATTATTTTTCGATAAGTATCAAGAGCCTTGTTCAACCCTGCATTTTCTTCTACTTCTATATCTGAAACTTCTTCTATTGATTCTTCTATAGGTTCTACTAATTCAGTTTCAAGGGGATCAGACAAGTAATGAAGGATTCTCAAAGCGTTATATAATCCAATATTTTTAAAATACGAATTGAGTTCTCCTTCTGTCTCTAGAAAACAATTGATCTTGGAAATTAAAAACAAAGCAAAGATTTGTTGTGATCTAAAGCGTCATCTTTCCCCAAAAACCGTGGGCACCATTATGAGATCTTTGCCTTTGGAGGGTCATGCCCATCTTTTAGGTAAAAGTGTTGCATATTTTGAAACCTCTGTTGATTCTGGGATTGAGAGGTCTAGACAAGAATTTAAAAAAGGCGATGTGGCTTTTTTACCTTCTTCTGGAAGCATTTGCTTTTTTCTTTCAGATACTGAACCTGGAAAATCAATGACACCTATTGGAAAACTAACAGGTGATGCTGATGCATTAAATAATATAAAATCTGGTGATGTTTTTTGTCTTTATGAAGAAACTACTTGATAAATATAATGACCACTGTATCCGCCAACTCTTTTAGTTGTTCCTTTTTTTACAGATTCTTTTAGAAACGTGTTTGCTGCAGAAATTTTTACTCCTGTCTGTCTTGCCAAATCATGGGCAGTAACTACCTTGGCATTTTTTATGATTTTCATGGCTTGTTGTTCATTGACCATTACAGTAATCTCAGCTTTTGCTGGTCCTCCTTCACCTCTATCCTTTTTTCCTTTTTTTGAATCCTTTGCACCTTGAGATTTTTCTTGTTTTGCAGGACTTACTTTCTTTGTGCCACCCATATTATTTTTAAAAAATATTCCTCTTATAAACGATATACAATTTTTTGAAACTAAGATATGTTTGAATTATGCAATCACTTCTAATTTTTCAAATATAAATAACATATTGTTTACATAATCTCATGGGTATTGTTTCCAAAGGTGCAAAATGTAATGTTGAAAGCTGTGACAAAGATGGCGCACGTTCATTAAATACAACCAAAGTTGAGAATGCCGGACTACGTGTAAACTCTACTGGCAAAAAAACTGTTCTATGTAAAGATCATTATAAAGAATGGAAAAAAGAATCTAAAGACGATAGAGACCTAGAACGTGCTCGATTTGATAAATTCTAATTCTTTTTCTTGTTTTTTGTTTTACTTCTTTTAATTCCTGGTCTGTTGAAATAATCTTCACTTAGTTTTTCATAATACGCATCTAACTTTTTGTATAACCTCTTTGGTTTTCTTGCTTTCTGATTACTTAGAACATATAATGCAAGAATAGGAAATGCAATTGTAGCATCTGCATAAACTGTAATCATTCCATGATGCGCATCTTGGACTTTCCCCCAACTTTTGCCCTCTTGCAGAGTTGCACCTGAGAGTCCGCCTGTATCTGGTCTTGCATCTGTTATTTGTATAACATAATCTTGTCCTCCATCATCTCTTCTTAGTATTTGATCTAAAAGTGGGCCTGTTTGTTGGGCTGTATTTTTTGGAACCCCTCCACCAAGCTCAACTATGCCAGATTTTTTAGAATTGTACAGAATTGATGCTTGTTCTATAATCTCTTTTACAAAGTCCAAACTGTACACCTTATTTTGTAATCTATGCACTGCAAGATTTAATGCAAGTGATGAATCCTTCATCGTGGAAATGTATACTGGAACATCATAGTCATAGGCAGTTGTTATGAAACTCTTTTCTGGATATTTTGCATTCTCTTTGCTAATTTTTCCCATTAAATTACAAAATTCTGCAGTAGTAAACGGTTTATCTGTAAAATCATTTGCAAACATTTTCTGAATAATTTGATCTTCGGCCTCTAATGTTTCATAGAATTTTATGTATACGTCTCTAATCCTGACAATTTCATTCTCATATAACTTCATATCATCCACATCAAAATGTCCTTGTTTTACAGGGAGTCCCCATGCAAAATGATCCTCGTGATAGACATTTGCTCCCGTGGTTACTATCCAATCAATAAAACCTCGCTCAATTAGAGTTTTGATTATACCTCCAAATCCTACTGGCGTCATTGCACCTGAAACCGTTAGACAAATTGTGGCATCCTCTTTTATCATTTTGGCATAAAGCTTTGCTGCTTCTCCTAACTGCCTTCCATTGTATCCTGAACCTGCAAAAACATCCACAAGTTGTTCGATTGTCATATTTGGATCCAGCTTGATATGAGGAATATCTTTGCCATGAAATTTGTGCGGATCCACCTTCGAAATTAAAAAATTACAGTAATTAATACTTCCGACTAAACTTTAAACTCTCACATGCTTTATGTCAAATTATATTGATATCAAATGACCATTCGCTTGGACTAACAGAGTTTCAATTATCTGATATGTTGGAAATTGACACGTCTCTGGTAATATGTGATCTAAGAAAAAAAGAAGATTTTGCAAAAGGACACATCAAAAAATCAATTCTTGTAAAATATGATGAAGAAAAATTGCTTGATGTTCCTCAAAACTCAAAGATAGTGTTGGTAAGTTATGATGAGGAGCAATCAAAAAAGATGGCTGCAGCATTACGTTCTCAAAATATTGAAGCGCATTACCTAATTGGAGGAATAAAACATTGGAGTCAAGGGCTTTATTGCACCAACATTTCTTATGTTGGAACTGGGTATCCATAAATTATGAGGATTATCGATTTGTATGACCCAAAACGAGTGAGTCAAAAACCTGATAATTTCAAAGTATTGTTTGAATCTGCAGATTTTAAGCAAGATGGTTTTTCAATTAAAAAAGTAGAACTACGTCATTATCTTGAAAGGACAGATGAAAATCTAGGTCCTTATTCTTTAATTACATCCTATGTTGAAACTGACAAGGGGTCTGTCGAAATGATTTATGATGAGGGGTTTCGAGGTGATAATTCCCTTGATAGAACTGTAAAATTTCTAGTTTCTAATCTAGGTATTTCTGGATTGATTATACGCTCAATTATTACATTAAATGAACAACTAAAAGAAAATACTTGAATAGTTTATTCTAATTTACGTAAATTCTATCAGATCTGGCTACATTATTTTAATTAAATTGGTTAAAATAAAGAATTCAGGGTTGAACTGAATCTACTCTGTCTTGAACCCTGTCATAGTATCCATTTATCTCCATTGCTGAAAGGTGAAACGTTGCTGAAACCACATCGCCAATTTGTGCATTACATTCAGGTACTGCCACACTAACACCATCTGGGATTCTGCCACATAGTCATGCTCCGTAGTTGCGATTGCTGTTACATCTTCAGTTATCTGTGTTGGAATTAAATTTCAAGGTGTTAATGTAAACATTAGTGCCACTGCAATTCCTGTAGCCATTAGTCATATGATTACAAGTCATGGTGACTTGTTTTCTGTTTATTTTTGTTCGTACATTTTTCCTCAACTACTATAGACAAATATCAGATGTAATGAATAAGACTACGGTATAATCAATTGCACTCATGTGATTATGATTCAAAACTGTCTTTTGTAAAATCAGATTATTTTCGATTTTTACCACATGATTTTGTTCTCAGGATTTTTTTACAACATGGACACCTAATTTCAGAGGTTTCTAAAAATAAACTACAATATGTACATCGTTTTTGACCGTTGTTGTACCTGTCTCAGTTATTCATTGAAATTGCCTTGATTCTACACATATACCTCTGCATGTTGCTGCCAAAAATATAGAAACATGATATATGTTTTCGTGTCCAACAAATCCTATAATTGCATCTAGTGTTATAACGCCGCAAATATTACAATGACAACCAACTTTTATCTTTTGATTGTATACAGTAATGATAAAATTTTTGTTTATTTTTAATGCATGATAATTATCATGACTGAATTTCGAGAATTTTATCAAATGAGTTTTTTATTCTATATGCAATTAACAACGATGAAAATCGATACTGGATGCTGTATATTTTTTTTTATATTCAGAATCAATGTGTTGGTTCCCTTCATTATTTATTTTATACTTTTTTAATATCTAGTAAATTCATCTTCAGATTAAATTTTTTGTTTTAGTGTAATGCGAGTAAATATCACTCCAATTATGGTTACAAACCAAACAGTGCACAATCTTGTCAATATTACAAGTGACGATGCTATGGAGAGCTCCAACCCACGCTGTAATAAGAGAAAATCTGCAATACTTTCATTGACTCCTATTCCTCCAGGTAAAAGTGACAAAACCCCATATCCCAAAGAAGTAAAATAGATTTGAGATGTCAAAAGATATCCTAAATCCACATTTAAGGAAAGAAATACTGCATAAACTGCAAGCGAATCTATTCCCCATCCCAAAATGCTAAACAACCAACCTTTGGTCATATTGATTGGACTTGTCAAAATCGAAAATGACTCACTTGGTCTAATATCTGGCATAATTTGCGATATGAATTTAATTTTTGAAAGTTTATCATATATTAATCCAGAAAAATTTCTATTACTAATTAGAATATACGTCCCAACAAGTATTGCTGATGAAATTACAACTAGCGAAATTGATATCAAACTAAAATAAATTAAAATACTCACAAAAATTATGCATGTCCCTGCAAATAAATCATGATATCTTTCCAAAAAAATAACTGCAATTGATTTTTCAGTAGTAACTTGAAATCTTTTTTTTAAATAAACAGATTTTATGAAAGTGCCCACTCCACCTGGGGTATTAATCAATGTTAAACCTGCCATGTAAATAATCACATTTTGAATTAGTGAAATTTTTTCACCAAGTAAACGCAGCAATTCTTTTTGACGAAAACTCTTTACTATGTGAGATAGAAACACCAGAAGAAATATCAAAATTAAATATTCTATTTTGATTTCCAAAAAGTGTTTTGAAATTTCACCAACATCAGAAACAAAAATTAACAGAACATAGAAAAAGATAGTGGGAAATACTATCCAAAGAAACCTCTTTTTAATCAGTTCAAGTATTTTCATATTTTATATCAAAACTAGTTTCATTATTAGCTGTGGTTTTTTTAAAACTGCAAGTTCATTTGATTGTAACTTTTGAGTTATTTTCACTTTATTAAATAGAAGATGATCTTTTGAATGTCTCAACTAATTCAAGTGTGTTTTGAATGAATGAAGTGTTTGTAAGTTCAGCTTCTGTTGTAATGAATAACAAATGATTCAGATCAATCGGAATTGTGTATCTTCTAATCTTTTCGTATTGAGCCATAACAAACTTACTCTTTCCAATAGCATCTTCAAATTCTCTTCTAAGTTTCCATGATCTTAAGATATGTTCTGCTGAAAGCCTCTGATCATGTGAATCTAAATAATTCTCTATGCCTTGTTTATTTCCTCCAAAGATTATTTGTCCCTGATTCCCTAAAATAGTCACAAATCTTATTCCAGGGTCAAGATTGAATATGTTCTCAGATAATTTGTAATATTCTTCATTAGACATGAACAAGATTTGTAGTATTTGCTTTAAATTGTTTCTTCATGACTGAATTCTAAAATTATTTATCGCCAGACCAAGGGAACAAGTATAGTCATCAAGACAGAAACTAACAATATGCTGATTAAATTTAATGGAGTGCCAAACCTTGCCATCTTCTTAGCAGTAACAAATCCACTTCCAATCACGATTGCGTTTGGAGGAGTTGCAACTGGCATGATAAACCCATAGCTTGTAGCAATTGCAACTGGCGCCATAAGCATTATTGGATTTATATTCGTTGTAACTGACAAAGATGCCATTATAGGCAACAACAAGGCTGCTCCTGCAGTATTACTCATAATCTCGCCTGAAAAGATTGCAACTGCAACAACTATCAGTATTATCAAAAAATAGTCCATTCCTCCAACAAATGATAGTTGGTCGGCAATCTGTAAATCAAGTCCAGACGAGACAAACCCTCCTGCCAATGCTAATCCTCCTCCAATTAGAATTAACACACCCCATGGAATCTTGCTTGCAGATTTTATGTCCAAAAGGCGACCCTTAGTGGAAGAGGGCACTACCAGTAAAACAATTACTCCGACAATCACAATAGAATAATCTTCTATGAATGGGACAAATTCCTTCCAGAAAAGCCCCCTTGTAATCCAAGCTATTACAGTAGAACCAAATACAATTGCTAGGATTTTTTCATCCTTTTCCATCTTTCCAAGTTTGGACAATTCCTGAATTACGATTTGTTTTGTGCCAAGTATTCTGGTATTACTAAGCTTTGCAAAATTTATCATATAATACCACAATACAACCAAAGAAACAGCACTCACAGGAACACCAATCATCATCCATTGTACAAAGCTAACTTCAATTCCGGTCAGAGTTGCAGAAATGGATGCAAACAAAGCGTTTGGAGGAGTACCAATCAGAGTTGCAAGTCCACCTATGCTTGCAGAATACCCAACACAAAGCATAAGGCACACTCCAAATTTTGATTTCTCATCTGAATCTTTTATCTGGTTTATTATTGCAACAGCTATTGGAAGCATAAGAAGTGTGGTTGCAGTATTTGTCATCCAAGCACTCAGTGATGCAGTAATTATGATGAATGCCCCAACGATGTATTTTGGCCTGGTCCCAAATGTCTTTAGTATGTTTAATGCAAAGCGTTTGTGAAGTTTTGATTTTTCTATTGCCTTTGCAAGTAAAAACCCACCAAGAAAAAGAAGTACAATCTTGTCAATATATGATGTGAAAACTTTGTCTATGCTTTCAATTCCTAAAATTGGAAACAATATCATTGGAATCAATGAAGTTACATGGATTGGAATAGCCTCAGATATCCACCAACTGGCCATCCACAAAGCAATGCCCAGAACTAATTTTTGCAATAAGTCTAGTTGCATAGGAGAGAAAATGATGATTACAAACAGAGTTGGACCAATAATAATTCCAATTATTCTTTTCATCTGGATCATTTGTAACGATTTTTGATTATAAATCCTCTAAGAGTTTATGCATTAAGAATCATTTTTGAGAGTATCTATTCTCAATTATCTACATGCTGATGTATTTGGAACATGGGAATAATTCACATAAAATGAATATTGTCTTGGAAGGAGACAACCTGAAATTTATGAATAAAAATGGAAATATTCACCATCCTCTATTCTCTGACAAGTTTACAAAAACTATCAGAATCTGCTAAATTTATGCATGGAAAATAAAATTCTATTTAAATGCCCTTGAAGAGTTATTTTACACTTGAATTTTGGTCTTAATCTAATGAAATTTAGCCTCTGATCTAAACCTGTTATTTTAGAAAAGAGCCAAAGATTTAATTCAATTATTAATCGAGTCTCAAACTGTGCGTATATTACAACTACATTGTGACAGTATAGAGTATACACCTACAAAAAAAGAGATCAAGAGTGCTGAAGATATTATTCCCGAAACAAAAAAACTTGAAGAAGTTGTTGTTGCTTTTATATCTGTTGAAGAAGGTGATGATTCATCTGTAGCGCTAAACGCGATATCTCAAATAAAATATTCTATGGACAAAATTGGGTGTAAAAAATTACTCTTATATCCTTATGCTCATCTAAGTTCAAATTTAGCCGCCCCTTCAACAGCATTATCTTTACTAAAAGAGATGGAATCTTCTGCATCCGAACTTGATGTGTCTTGTTCTCCTTTTGGCTGGACAAAATCATACAGCATTAAAGTGAAGGGGCATCCACTTGCTGAAAGCTCAAAAGTAATTACAAAAGAATCTGATTCAGAAAAAGAGATTACTTCTGAAGCTTTGAAGGGGGAATCTAAAATTAAATCTTATTGGAAGATATTATCTCCTGATGGAACAATAACTGATATTTCAGATTATAATTTTTCTAAATATAAAAAATTAGAAGTACTTGCAAAATATGAATCTGCAAAAAAACGAAATGTTGATGAACCTCCACCTCATGTTGCACTCATGAAAAAAATGGCAATTGCAGATTATGAACCCGCATCAGATTCTGGAAACATGCGTTTTTTTCCAAATGGTCGTTTGATAAAATCATTAATTGAAAGATATGTGACTGATAGGGTAAAAGAGTATGGAGGGTATGAAGTTGAAACTCCAATCATGTATGACTCTCATCATCCAAGTATGGTTAGCTACTTTAATCGATTTCCTGCAAGACAATACAATATCAATTCTGAAGGAAAAAAATTATTTTTGAGATTTGCAGCATGTTTTGGTCAATTTCTAATGGCAAATGAATTTCAAATGTCATACAAAAATTTACCCTATAGGCTGTATGAGCTAACACGTTATAGTTTTAGACGTGAACAATCTGGCGAGCTAGTAGGACTAAGAAGACTACGTGCATTTACTATGCCTGACTGTCATGCCTTTTGCAAAGATTTGGAGCAAGCTATAGATGAAATCAAAGTTAGATTTGACTTGTCAAGAGATGTCCTGAAAGATCTTGGGATTGAAGAAACAGATTATGAAATGGCTATACGATTTACTGAGGATTTTTACAATGAAAACAGATCTTCTATAGAAGAATTGGTGAAAAAACATGGAAAACCCGTTCTAGTTGAAATGTGGAAAGAAAAGTTTTTTTATTTTGTTTTTAAATGGGAGTTTAATTTTGTTGATAGCTTTGGAAAGGCATCTGCATTATCAACTGATCAGATAGATGTAGAAAATGGAAATAGATATGGCATAGAATTTGTTGATGAGAATAATACTCGAAAAAATCCAATAATTTTACACAATTCTCCAAGTGGTGCAATTGAGAGAATTATCTATGTATTGCTAGAAAAGGCAGCTCATGATTCCAAAGAAGGAAAAAAGCCTCAATATCCATTATGGCTTGCACCAACTCAGGTTAGAGTGATTCCACTAAAAGAAGAATTTTCTGATTTTTGCAATAAACTCTCTGATAAGATATCCTTACACAATATTCGTGTTGATGTTGATGATAGGAATGAGAGCATAGGAAAACGAATTCGTGAAGCTGAAAAAGAATGGATACGATACATATTGGTTATTGGTGAAAAAGAGGCAAACTCTGAAAATCTTAGTATTCGTGATAGACAAACAGGAAATATTAGAGATTTGTCATTTGATGATTTTATTCATGAAGTTAACAAGCAAACAAAAGGAAAACCCTTTACTGGTTTGAATCTTCCAAAACACCTCTCACTGAGACCACAGATTATGGTGTAGATTATGAGCTTTCTTGATTTATACATGAATCAGAATCCTCTAATCACTTCATATGATAGTGATGGAGAACCTGTTGCAACAGTTTTTGGAATTCCGTTTGACTCTACGCATTCTTACAAACCTGGGTGTAGATTTGGACCTGATGTAATTCGTGATGCCTTTAACAATATTGAGATATTTCACCCACAGTTTGGTGTAGATTTAGAGACTGCACACATTGAGGATTTGGGAAATACATCTCATACTGTTTCTTCAAGCAACATGCTAGATATGGTCAAAAAAATCACAAAAGAGCTTGTTGCAAAAAAGAAACAACTCTTTATCTTGGGAGGTGAGCATTCTATCACATATGGCACATACATGAGTTTTCCAAAAGAAACTGGCTATGTTGTATTTGATGCTCATTACGATTTGCGTGATGAGTATGCTGGTACCAAACTTAGTCATGCAGCATATCTACGAAGAATTGTAGAGGAGAGAGGTGCAGATAATATTTTACATGTTGGAGCAAGAGCTTTTGTTAAAGAAGAATTGGAATTTCTAACTGAAAATAACATTAACACAATTTCAGATAGACAGATAAGAGAAGGAAAAGGCCCAGAACTTTTAAAGAACTTTGTATCATCCTTTGATTCATTGTATGCTAGTTTTGATCTTGATGTATTGGATCCTGCTTTTGCTCCTGGAGTTGGAAATCCTGAGGCAGCTGGAATGACTTCACGTGAACTTTTTGATTTGATTTATTCCCTTGAAGGCAAAAAAATATCGGGAGTTGATATTGTGGAGTTAAATCCTCAATATGATAATGGCTCTACTGCATCTATTGCAGCAAAAATAATGTCTACTTTGATTGCAATAAATCTCACACAAAATTGGTAAATCTTATTGACAAATACCTAACAGAATTTGTCTTGATTGAGTTTTATCTAAATTTTTTAATTGACTTTATGGATACTAGAATTGATTCATGTGGAAATTGTGGCGAAGAACTTGAGATTCTGAACACATGTATGGTTTGTGAAAAGCCATCAAAATTTCAATGTTTGGGGTGTCTTCATTATGTAAATGATCCAATTCATACAGAATGTATGATATTTGATGACAGTATATGATTTGAGGTTGTTTTTCAAAGAAATTTTGGAAATTTCTCAAAAATTATGGTGTCTTTTTTCTCATTTTTTATATACGTGGGCTTTGGGAAAATCACGTGTTAAATAACCTAAGAGAAACACTTCGACCTCTTCTTGAAAAGATTGGCAAGGCGTTTGCATCAACTGGACTTTCACCAAACTTTTGGACATGTGTTGGATTAATTCTTGCATTATCCTCTGCAATCGTATATGGACTAGGAATTGAATATGGATTAATTATTGGAGGAATTTTGTTACTTGTTTCTGGATTTTTTGATATGGTAGATGGGCAAGTTGCACGAGTTACTGGAAAAACATCTCAAAAGGGTTCATATCTTGATTCGATGTTTGATAAGATTGCCGAGGTTGCAATCTTTTTAGGAATCCTAATTGGAGGATATACAGAACCATATCTTGTATTGCTTGCAATAACATTATCGTTGTTAGTTAGTTATGCTCGCGCAAAATCAGATGCAATTAATGTAAAACTTCAAGGAGTTGGAATTGGAGAAAGAGCAGAACGACTTTTGGTAATTGCAATAATTGGCATAATTGGGTACATGGAACCTGCAGTAATCATCGTAGTTATAATTGCAGGAATTACCTTAATACAAAGAATGGTTGTCACTGCAAAAAACATTAAAGAATAATTCTATCGAAGTTTTCCACGTTTTCTTCTATTGTCAGCTGATCTAATTTTTAAAATCTTGAAATGAATTGCACATGAAATACAATACCATTTCAAAACAGTTGGAGATGCAATGTATGCTCCTTGAGCTCGAAGTTCTTTTGCCAATGTGTGCTCTACTAGATTTAGTCTTGATGTGACTTTTTTTGCCTTGTCTTTGGGGACTGTTTGACCACAGTTTGTACATTGTACAACACCTGATGAACCTTTTCCTCCTTTTGTTCTACCTCTACTGGCACGTTTTAGTGGCATGAAAAAATACTGTTTTTCCTACTTATAATCTTGCGGATAATTGTTAAATTTACATGTTTTAAGACTAGATTTATCTTAAAAATCAAACATATTTTAATTCTAGATCTATTTCTTTGATAATCAATGCGTGGTCTATGTCATGTCTGCTTTACATCAAACGTTGAACTTAATTTGGTAAAAGGTGAGATAATGTGTCAGAAATGTTTTGCCAAAAAGAATGCAAAAAACTAAATCATCAGACCCTGTAATCTCATAAAATGAAACTGGCCATTTTTTCTCATTGTGCAATTGATTCTATTAAATTAGAAGGTTCAAACTATTCTCAAATTGGCGGTGCTGCCTGCTATTGTGGAATTACTGCAAGAGAACTAAAATTTGATGTTGATCTTTTTACAAAATTTGGAAAGGATTTTCCCAAACAATATCTTACTGATAACAAAATTAGATTTGAAAATGCTGAATCTGAAAGACCTACAACTAAATTTGCAATAAACATCAATGGTGCAAATAGAACTCTAAAACTAGAAAATGAATGTGAATCAATTACATATGATGGAACTAATGCCGATGGATGTCTTGTCAGTCCAATTTTTCATGAAATAACAAATGATGTCTTTTCTACAATAAAAAAAGATTCACACTTTACAATGGTAGACCCACAAGGGTTTTTGAGAAGAACTGACTCTGAGAATAATGTTGTTTTACAAAATACTGACCTTGATTTGTCAGGACTTGATGCAATCAAAGTTAATCCAGAAGAAGCTGAGTGTATTGTCAGCGGAACCAATGACGAAATGATGCTTGCACTTCAAAAAAAAGGAGCAAAACATGTACTTTTTACAAACAAGACTGATGTCTCATTATTAGTAAAGGACAAAGTTTACTCTCTTACACTTCCAAACAAAAATATCTATGACACGACAGGTATCGGTGATATCTTTTGTGCAACCTTTTGTTGTACGATGCTAAAAGAAAAAGACTTTCTGTGGGCACTGTGTTTTGCTGGAGGTTCTGTCCAAGCCGCACTTGATTCAAAAAAAATTGGATTACTAAAAATTCCTAAAAGAGGTCAAATTGAGACAAATGCCTCTTATTTTTATAATCTGGTAAAGTATAGGCAGGTATAGCACTTTACCCTTTTATTGTACAGCTCAGTTTCATTCACTGTGCAAATAGGCATCTATGGCTCTGGAACAACTGATTCTGCATCAAAGACAATAAAAAGAATTCTTGATGATATAGGAATAAAATCATTCACAATTACCTCTAAATCAAAAACACAGCAAGCAGATTGTATTATTGTTTTAGGTGGAGACAAAGGAGTTCGTAATTACTTTCATCGAACCTTTGATTCTGTGCTACCCGTATTGGGAATTAGCGAAGGTGAATCAAGTGGATTTTTGGCTCAGGTTGATCTTAGAGAATTTTCATCATTTGTTAATATTTTAAAAAAACAAAATTACACTATAGAAGAGGTTCCAAGACTTGGTGTAAAAATTGATGGAAAAAATGTTTATCCTGTCCTAAATGATGTTGCGGTATTTTCATCAAAGAGTGCAATGTTGATGGAGCATACTCTACGTGTAAATGGAGAGGAAGTATGGCATGATAACAGCGATGGCATCATAGTCTCTACTCCTATTGGTTCATCAGCATATTCCATGTCGGCAGGTGGTCCTGTGATATTTCAAGACTCTGATGTCTTTGAGATTATATCTGTAAACTCTTTGAATGTTACAAGAAGGCCAATTATTGTATCGAATAAAAGTTCGATTGAAATTGATGATATTGCAGCAAGACTTCACTGCGAAGTAGTGCTTGACGGATTAGATCGATATAAGGTAGATAAGATGGTTGAATGTACTCAATTTTTTCCACCTGCAAAAATAATTCGTCTCAAAAAAGAGGCTACTGCAATATCTGCACTTGCAAAGAAAGTTCATTTGGCCGAAGAACTGCTTAGTATGCCTCCAAGTTCAAAGTTGCTACTAAAAACATTGGAATATGAGGGTGCATTAACACAAAAAGATCTTGCAAACAAGACATTACTTCCTGATAGAACAGTTAGATTGGCATTAAGCCATTTGCTAAAGAAAGGATATGTAAAAAAGAAAGTCTCCATCCGAGATGCACGACAAAAAATCTATGAAATATCCAAGATTGAATGAATTTGATTTTGACTATGAACACCCTAGTTTATTTTTTGGCCGAAGATGCATTTACAAATGCTTCAAATGCTTCTTCAGGATAACCTGGTCTACTGTTAAACTCTGGATGGAATTGGACTCCCAAATAGAATTTGTGACTAGGAATCTCAAGCACCTCCATTCTTTTACCTTCATCACTTTCAGCAGAAAAAAACATTCCATTTTTTTCAAATTCTGGAATATATTTTTGATTTATCTCATATCTATGTCTATGTCTTTTTGAAATCATATCCGCATTGTATATTTTATGTGCCATTGTGTTTTGTTTTATAATAATCTCATTTGCCCCGAGTCTTAGAGAGCCTCCCATATCTGAAATTTCTTTTTGTTCAGGCAACAAATCTACCACTGGATTTTTTGCATTCTGTTTGATTTCAGTTGAATTTGCATCATCCAAATTCAAAACATTTCTAGCAAATGCAATTGCAGCAAGTTGGAATCCAAAGCAAATTCCAAGATATGGGATATTTTTTTCTCTTGCATAGTTTGCAGTATTGATTATTCCTTCAGAACCTCTAATTCCAAATCCTCCTGGAACTAGAATTCCATCATAATCTGAAAGTATTTTGTAATCTGAAATTGACTCAGAATCAATCCAATCAATTTCTATGGATTTGCCAAGTTTTGCACCTGCATGTTTTAGAGCATGATTTACACTAACATAACTATCCGGGAGAGTGACATATTTTCCAACTATTGCAATTCTACTCTTTTGATCCTCGTGATTTATCATGGATTCTGCAATTGTATTCCATGTATCCCAATTTGTAGACGCATTTACCATTCCCACCTTTCCAAATTTCTTGAAAATTGAATCTAGTATTCCTTGATCATACAAAATTTGTGGAACCTGAAAAATTGATTTTACATCATGACATGATAGCACATCATTTACTGTAACATTTGTAAATAATGCAATCTTTTTCTTTGTCTTCTCTTCCAAAGGAAGTGTGCATCTAACTGCTAAAAAGTCTGGTTGAATACCAATTCTTCGTAATTCTTGGGCACTGTGTTGTGTGGGTTTTGTCTTTTGCTCACCTACAACATCTAGGGATGGCGCCAATGTGACATGAACAAAAATTACATTTTGGGGACCATCTTCGACTTTAATCTGTCTGAGTGCCTCCAAGAATGGAAGCGATTCAATATCTCCTACAGTTCCACCGCATTCAACTATTAAAAAGTCCAGATTTTCATCTTTGGCAATCTTCCTAATTCTATTTTTAATCTCGTCTGTGACGTGAGGAATTATCTGAACACATGCCCCAAGATATTCTCCTCTTCTTTCAGCTTCAATTACTGTAGAGTATACTTGAGCAGTTGTAATGTTGTGACTTTTTGGAATGTTCTGATTTAGGAATCTTTCATAATTGCCAATATCCATGTCGCATTCTCCGCCATCATCTGTGACAAATACTTCTCCGTGAGCTACTGGATTCATGGTTCCTGCATCGTAGTTAAGATATGGATCTATTTTTATGCAAGAAACTTTTTGATCTGCTAATTGTAATAATTTTGCAATAGAGGAAGTAGTTACACCTTTTCCAAGACCTGACATTACACCACCTGTAACAAAAATGAACTTCGTCTGCACATTGATGAAACAGGCATCTAGTTTTTGTATGTTTTCCCGATCAGTTATAGTTGAAATACTGCATTTTTAGAAAATCTAAATAATGTATGGGCTGATGGAGTTTTGATAGAATTTTAATTCGAGGACCACACATATTGGAAAGAAATCTCTATCCTGATTTCTTGGTTACAAGGAATAAATGATAGGTATCATATGGTTCTAAATTTAGTTTTTAACAATGGATATTTTTGGCATTGATATATTGTCAATTATTTTTATCGCTTGTTACAAATTGAGGGTTGCAATTCTTTACAATTGTAAATAAATTGATTCAATTTTTTTACAATTGTTTTAAAATTCTATCAAGTATTTTTTATTTTACATCGGTATATTGTAACCTGAGAACATCTAGGTAGTGGCCTTTAAGTGAAATAGAGTTCCCCCTCGATTCCAGTAAATAAAGCGGGCCACTACGCTAAGACGGATGTTTTCTTTTTTTCTGATTCTAATATCATAATTTACAATTAGTTCCATTATGCCCTTCAAAATATGAGTTTATTTTTAATGGAAAATCTGTTTTCTTGATATTCTTTATCATAAAAAAATTTGATATGCTCTTTTTTTGAAAGTTCAAATAAAATTTGCTCAGACTTCTCTATAGAAATATCAAATCTTCTATGAAAATGCCGTAATGCTGTAGACTCATTTTACTCTGCTCTATTTTTAATAAATTCAAAGATTGTTTTTTTAAGTTTTTCAGAATTTTGATTTGATATTGTTTTCTAGACTTTAGACTATATGTTATTTTAAAAGAATTGAAACTAAAACTGGAATGATGATTTTTAGAAAATCTTAAGTTCAAATTTGACTTATTTTACCTATGGCAACAAGAGAAGATCTTAGAAATGATATTCTCAAAGCAACAGAAGAGCAACAAAAATTAATGGAACAACGAAAGCCTTTGTTGGGCTCTAAACAAAATGATGATCAAATGACTGCTTTTCGTCTAACAACACAAATAATGAAATATGAGGATTTTATTCGAGATACAGAAAAACAGCTTAGGGTAATGGATTGAACCCTAGTCTATTTTTTTATAAAAGAGAATTACTTCCATGATGAAAATCCACTCTCTAGTATAACTGCATCAATCCTTCTTTGATCAGTTCATCAGCTGGAATATTTCCTTTATACATCGTGTCACAGCATGTACACATTTTCTTCTCTCTCAAGTTTTCAATATGTTTTTTCTTTGCATTTCTTATAGTCACACCAAATAGTATATGAATTAAATTTTCAATTTTTTCTGACTCTAACTCATCAGATTCTCTGCTATCTATTATTATGATTCCTTTTTTATGTTCTAATATTATTTTCTGTTATCTTTTCAATCACATGTCATCTTGATTCTTTTTTGATTTATCTTATGATGTTACCTGTACAAAGTATCATGTATACACTTTTTTAAATTTTATTTTGTATTAATGAAGAATTATTTTAGGCAGTAAGTTTGGTTCGTTTTGGGAAT
>JAOTTW010000097.1 GCA_029864235.1 Candidatus Nitrosopumilus sp. | reverse complement strand
AACAAAAGCTAAAGCTCCTGCAAAAAGTTTGGTTGAATAATCTATTGACACTGATAGATAAGAGAATAAAATAATGACTTAAGCGTAGCTATGAAATGTCAAAAATAAAAAAGAATATCGACAAGGATTCGACACTCTCAATTCAAAATACACAAGATACCATCTACTATGGCAGTGCAAGCTGGACTAATCACACAGGAATTCTTAGATGCTGAACGTGAACGGTTAGGGCCATTATACCCAATGTATTACGAGTGTGATTTCTATAATTCATCCAGTACGTGGTACAAACCTGAATATTTTGTGTATGGTGATTATGGAGAGGACATGTAAATTGACATTATCCAAAAAGAAATTCAATTGAACCACTCATTGTAGCCCAATACGATAACATTGCAGCTGCCTCTTTACTGATGCTTTTTACTTTGTTGAAAATATTTTTTAATTTACTTGTATCTGGCTGTTCTTTAGTAGATTCATTTTTGAAATCATTAACTAATTTTATAACTTCTCCTTTTGTTTTGTATTCAATGTCAAGCTTATTAATATTTGAAATCATACTTTCAAAAACTTGAGAATTAACTTGGGTAACATTTTGATTTTGAATTAGATTAAACACATTTTCTGGTTTATTTTGAGCTTCGTCAACTTCAAATTTAACATCTAGGTAATCTGCCAATTTTCGAATATTTGTTTTTACATACTGCATATATCCTCTGTCTCCCAGTTCACCTATAGTTTTGTCTAAACGAATATCATCTAATTTCCATCCCTGATTAGAACAATGTTGGAGTAAATCACTTAGTTCCTCGGCAATAACCTCTGCACTATGTGAAAGACCAAATCCTTCTTGTTTTTCAGCATCACGTGCATCGAGATACAATGAATTTAATCGATTTTTTATTATCTTATCGAGATTTTCCATTTGAAGACTATATTGTACTATTAATTAAATGTCCATTAGTTCTCTTTTCCCTTCAAACTTTCCTAAATTCATTGAGACGTTTCATTTTTGGCGAAGATCCCGCAAGTGCCAATGACTACCACGGAATTGTAATCCACGAACTACCAGACATTACAATGGATAATGAAACCCCGATGCCATTACTGCGAGATATCTACGCCATTAGAAACACATCATTTGATAAGATTCTAGACTTTCACAATGACATTCTATTTAAGAAATGGCCACCATTTTACATGGTCTTTGACTATACCAACGAGCGAACCTTTACAGACATGATGATTCGTGACTTTGGAGAAGACAGAGTTGAAAAAGTAAACTTTACTGCAGGTACCTCAGGCACAAAACTCCAGCTAAAGCAAGACGGCCTATCAATTCTAAAGCAGGGATACCAGTTCCCAAACCCCGCAAAAATCAGAGACCCAAAGAAATCAGAACTGGTGCGAGAGCTAGTAGAGGAATTAAAACACGAAGAGATGAAACTGACCCAATCAGGACGTGAATCTTTTGATCATCCTACAGGTAGACATAATGATTTAGGAATTGCATGGGAGCTATCCATTCATGGATGTATTTCATTGGGTTTGAAAGTTGACTTGCCTGGCAATTATTCAGTTGGGCAAATTTCAGAACAACCAGAGATTAATTATGCCATGTGAAAGTTAATGATTCATATTTTTTGATCAAAAATAAATAATACTTTTTTTGAAAAATAATGACTTTGCACATTTGCAATCTTGTATAAGATTATGCTATGTTTAGAAAAGGATATTTCATGAATTTTATCAAATAATGAAGATAACATGAGTTTTTTTACAATTAAGATTGTTCATTTCTCCATAATTCACTATATTATGAACTTATGATCATTATATATACTAATTGTAGTACTAGATACTGACCAAGATGTATACATACAAAGGAAATTGTTTCAAAAATTAATCCATCTACATTAGATTCAATTTCTAAGGTATATGCATCAGATTATTTGGTTAATTTTTCTGGCCAAACACAGAATTACTGTGTGGGAATGGTAGATATGGCAGATTCCACAAAAATGGCAGCAACTTTAGGTAATTCCAAAATCTCAACATACTACCAAATATTTCTAAATTCCATGTCAAAGATTGTGAGTAGGTTTGGCGGTATTGTAATAAAAAACATTGGAGATTGTCTTGTGTACTATTTTCCTGAATCTTCAAATATAAATAGAAAATTTGGATTTATGAGCTGTCTTGAATGCAGTTTGGCAATGCTAGAACGTCGTGATGATATCTGTAAAGCCCTAAGCCAAAACAACTTACCTAATATGGATTATCGTGTGAGTGCAGATTATGGATCTGTAGTTATTATGAGAGCAAATAACTCTGAATCTCTTGATATGATTGGTCCTCCAGTAAACATGTGTAACAAGATAAATCGTACCGCTTCACGTAATGGAATGGTAATTGGTGGAGACTTGCATTCTAGGGTAAAGGGATTTGGTGATTACAAATTCAAGGAAGTCAAAGGATTCGACTTGGGATTCAAGCATTCATATCCAATTTATTCTGTAGGTAGGAACTAATATCAACAAACCCAACAAGAAAAGGAAAGGAAATTGAAGAACATTTGAGTAGTGTAAATTTGGAACCTTGGTCTTACATTTATTGGAATTATATCAAAAATGATTCTAAATAGAAATCAAAAAGAACAAAAATCTAATGACTATGTTTTGCATAATCCTATACAAGAAATTATTCTCTAAATACTTCTCATTAATTTCATGACTGTTATTCTTAATGAATTATTTGAGTACCAAGCAAAAACACTTCAACATTTATTTGTAAATAAAAATTGGTAGATTTTTTCTTGAATAAAATGTCAACAAATTGGTGTCGTAAATGCAGAAATCATACCCAATCTGATGGAAAATATCATTGCAGTGAATGTGGCAATGAATTTTAGATTTCTTTTTTCTTAAACACTTCTCATTAAACAATTTCAAATAATTTTATTATTTGACTACAAAAAGTATTACTAAACGTTTTAGAAAATCAAAGGCTAAACCAAAAGAGAAAATTATACCTATTCCATTAGAAGAAATAGCAAAGCAAACAGAACCACCAAAAAGAAAGATTCCACCATATCATCCTGCAGGTCTAATCAAAATAGATGGAGAAGACATTCTTCCACCTGACTACAACACTGGAATTTATGAACAGTACACTCCTGAACAGGTAAGGCAGTGGACTCCACAATACAATATAGTTCCATACAACAAGAATACAAAAAAACCATTATCCGCATCTGAACTAAAATCTACAGTAAAAGGCAAAGCTGTAACTCTACCAAAATATTTCATGAATCCATACCAGGATTTGGATTATATGGTATTACAAGACATTTACGCAAACACCATTGCAGGCAGAATAATAGACAAGCTAGTCGAGTTAATATTTGGTAATGGCATCAAACCTATTTTGAAACTTCGCAACCCTGATGAGTTTGGTGATTTAGAATCACAACAACAAGAGATTGAATCTAATCAAGAAATAATTAATGACTTGCTTGCAGTAGATGAGGCACTATCAGATCCAGACAACGAAGATGAGGCACTAGAAACTGACGTCAATTCTAAATTCATGGCAATGACAAAAAACGCTCTAGTGTTTGGTCGATGCTGTATTATCAAGGAATTCCTAAAACCTGTAACTATAGAGGATGGTCGCAAGTTTGCAATACCTAATGTACTCAAGGTAATGCATCCAAGAGATATCGGTATAGTAAATATCAATCCGCAATCATGGAAGCTAGAGTCTGTAAACATTAGATTCACACAACAAGACATTACACCAAAACAAATGATCTATCTAGAAAATGGTGCAAACAATCCTGTGTTTAACTCGATGCACTATGGATATTCGGCAATGCAAAGTATGATTGGTGCATCTCGTTCATTACGACAATTAATAGAGGTAGACTTTCCCACAATAACTAAACACATCTGGGCAGGTCTGGGATTTTTGTTTTTCAAACCAGAAGGAACTACACAAGCTGAAAAGGATGGAGAGTTAAACACACTACTCTCACAATTCAGGGCAGGCCGTCTTAATGGCGCAATGATAAATCCCGAAGACGTCAAAGTAGAGTTTTTGGATTTAGATCCTAAAATATCTGAACTAGTTACACTGGGTGACTTTTTAATTAGATACAACACTGCACAGATTGGCATTCCTCAGGGATTGTTCTCACAAG
>JAOTTW010000096.1 GCA_029864235.1 Candidatus Nitrosopumilus sp. | reverse complement strand
AGTGTTGATGTCTATTTTCAATATGATCTCTTTAAAGTCTTGAATTATCTTCTCTCTGTCATTAATAGCCAGACATGGAATTGTTCTATCGGTGTTGATAAACCTTATTTTCTGATCTTTTTTGAGCACACCTAAAATAACTTGAAGAGTTTTTAAATTAATTTGGCTGTGATTAGAGAAAAATAAAACAAAGTTTTTTCCTGACTGTAATCTTAAAGTCTAGAGTCAATATTGGAATAATTTTTAATTAAATCTAGTACTTTGTTAATTATCTCTTGATGGTTTGTATTGATTTCACTGCTGACCATAAGTAAATATTTATCATTTATTGGCAATGTCATTCGCTTGAGTTTATCGTATTCGGCCATGGCATATTTGGTATTGCCAATTTTATGTGCAAGATTTTTTCTTGTGTCCCATCTTTGCCCTGCATAAAAATGAATCATCTTTAATTCCTCATCATTTAACAAAGGTGTTAATCCTTTCCTGTACCTGCCGGATATTTTCTCGCCCGTATTACTTAATACTACGGCATAACGGATTAATTCATTTATCTTCATAACTTCATCATACAATACATCAAAATTCATACCATATTCAAGTGACAGTTCCTAAAATATGATCTTGACTATGATACGCCTATTTAATTTTTTTAAGCCCATTATTTGAAATGATTAGAACATAAAATCCTGTTTCAGATGATATATTGAAGAAATGATGATTCATTAGATTCTAAATCTCTAATAAACCATTAATATTCAGAAAAAAAGATGCTTAATTTGAATACCTTAACTCAAACCTGCCTTTAGTCACTACTAAAATTGGAATCATTAATGCTATTGTGAATATCAACAATGCCATGGGAAATTCAGGAATCACTTTTACTGTCTCGTCTAGCTGAATACGTGAAAATGTTAATCCATTTCTGTCATCTTGAATTTGTGTTCCAGTATTTTTTAGAGTGTCAAGAGTTTCTTGTACTGTTGCATTGGGCATCTTTTCTTTTACCAAGGCCCAGGCACCTGCAACATGCGGTGTTGCCATAGATGTCCCACTCTTTGCTGCAAACTGGTTATTTAGAATAGACGAAATAATACTGCTTCCTGGTGCTAATATATCTAGTATATTTGCTGAATTGCTAAAAGATGAAACATAATCACTCTTTGTAGTAGAGCCAACACTAATTGCAGATGATATGCACGCAGGAGCGCTAATCGAATCAGAAAATCCATTATTTCCAGATGCAATTACTGTTGCAACTCCAACTGATCTTAATTGGTCAATAAGTGGTTTTAATGGTTGGTCATCACAAACTGAATTGAATCGTCCACCACCAAGACTCATGTTAACTGATGCTATATTCATATCCGGTTCCTGGCTTAGTTCCAATACTTTTTCTAGCGCCTTCATCTGATCTGATGTATAACTTAGCACACATGGTGTTTGAAAGTAACATATTGATGGATTGTTAAACTGTGAGAATACTTTAATTGAAATAATTTGAGCATCTGGCACAACTCCGTGGTATTCATTTCCTACATACAAAAAAGAACCTCCAGCTGCAATCCCTGCTACATGAGTTCCATGATCACATCCTGCAATTGAAGATGGACATGGGGATCCTGAGTTTGGTGCAGTTGATTCAGATACTCCACCTGGGCACAAACTAGTGGAACCTTCAGATGGAACATTAGATGAAAAACAAGCTTCTGATACTATCTTTCCTATGAGAAATGGGTGATTCTTGTCAACTCCTGTATCTAGAACTGCAATTTGTTGTCCTGCACCTGTATATCCTACCTCCTCAAAAGATTCCAACCATACCTTATCAGCACCAATGATTGTGTTGCTTTGATACAACAGTAATGGTACTGCAACATCCTGCATGATGGATGATACCATTGGAGATGACTGCAATATATTTAGAGAATCCAGATTGATTGTAGTACTGATGTATGGTATATGCTTGAATTGGTAGATGTCGACACTCTGAGCATTTGTTGTAGTTAACTGTCTTATTATTTCCTGCTGGGCACTCTGTATCATTTGTTGCTGACTTTGAATTGCTTGAGGGCTTTCCATCTCACCTTCTAGATTCACTACCACATCAAGTGCAATGATTACTCTTACCTCTCCTTGCTTTTCTACTTCTGTTTCCAATTGAGCAAAACCCTCTGCATGCTGATAAGAAAATGACAAGTTAGCCTCTTGTAATGAATCCAATTCCTGGGCGTATACATTTGGTAAAATAATGATTGAAATAATCAACAAAACAAACGATATCTTCTTCAAGAACTATACAAGGTAAAGATAGTTTTTAGGCATTTCTAATATTTTCAAAGAATAATGTTCTAATGTTTACTGCACTTTTTATTCTGTTTTCTTTCAATTCAGAATTTTACTATTTAATTATGGTTTAAATGTACAATCAAAATCAATTTTGTTAATGGACTTTATGTTGGAACTCCAAAAATAAAATGGACTTTTTAGGAATAACATTGAAAATTTCATCAATTTTTACTCTCACAAGTCAATTCGTGGGCAGATTCAAAAATTCTAAAAAAATTCAAGATAGAATGTGTCTTGAGGAATTAAAACTAGAAAATTTCATGAATACAGTTGATGCCGTTACTAAACTAAACCAGATGATTCCATTAAATGCAGAGGTCATTGGTGAGTTGACAGACATTAATGAGTTTGAAGACAAGTAGATCCTGACATGGAACGACCTGTAGGGCAACCAGGACTGAGAATGAGGGATTCGCAAGGTAAAGAGTTTAGTTTGGAGAATTAGAAATTCATTATCCTAATGAATGTTATAAAAATTTGTAAATCTAATTCCTTATTTTTTGCAGATTTGAAAAAGTATTCACATTTTCTCATACAAATCAATTAATCTGTTTACAACATTTTTTGGATGATGCTCTTTAGGTAAGCCTTTGTATTCTTTACCTTGATTTATGACTGTAAGGTTTTCTGCAAGACATTGTAATGCCAAAAGGCTCAAGGGTAATTCATTCTGATTATTATCGATTCTGTAATCCTTGTAAAAGCCAAAGTTTGAAATGTATTTTGGCATATCTTGGTATTTTATGTTCCGTGGTAGAGGCATAGGTTTTGTTGTTTTTGATAAAAGACAAAAATGATCTAGATCAACTGGATTTGGAAGATAAATGGCTTTTTCAGAGTACTTTAGAAGGTCACTGGTTGAAACTAGAATCAGATTAGTAAGATTTTCAGCTTTTTCTCTTTTGTGGTATGGTGTGATTCTTAATTTACTGCCATGATAATGTAAGACAATCTTCTTGCCTATGGATATGAGTTGTGGTATAATCTCATAGATATCATGCAGATGGATAATGTCATAGTTTTTTGATTGATTAATCGCATTGCGTAAAAATCCATGTGCTCCAAAGAAGCTCTTTTGTTCTTTGAATCCATAAAATTCTAGAATATGAAATGGATCATATCCTTGTCTTTTGAAGACTTCTGATTGAATGTTTTCTTTTTTGAGATATTTTGATAAAACACATGCAACTCCTGCTTGATCCCAAACATGTAAAATTTTCATAAACCTATTTTTTATTATTAATTTTGAGAATTATTAATTTCTAACTATTTTTGCATGATTCATTTTGTTAAATGGTTATTTCTGGAATATTTTATAATCCTAATAGAGGTTATGAAAAAATCATATACAATTATTTATTATTAGAATCATAAAAAGATAAAACTAAAGCAATTTGAATCTCATATTGCAATGATTATGATTAAAAGACTACAAAGTTAAGACTTTCTTAATTATTGTGCAGGAAAACAGTAACAAATCTAAACACTTCTCATTAGATTATTTTCAATAATTCCAACAAATGCAATACTTTGCGTCTTTCCAACCCTTTGAAATATTCGACGAATTCAATGGAGTACCAGGCACATACATCAAGTCCTTTCTAATTTCTGATAAAGTAAATCTGAACAAATGGCAGGCAACACATGCTGCTAATCTATCTAATTTAGATACATTCTTGGGCAGACCTGGCATTCACTACATCAATCCAGAGAATGGCAAGCGAGACCATCAGGCGCCACAACTTTCAAAGAATCATTACAACTTCAAGAATTGTACAGAGTAGCCAACATTATCGCAGTGGGCTCTGACATTGCAACTCGTAAAAATTGGCAAGTTTCAAGAATGATCAATCAGG
>JAOTTW010000028.1 GCA_029864235.1 Candidatus Nitrosopumilus sp. | reverse complement strand
ACTGTATGAACCCGCGTATCCAGAAGGTTCGATTCCGGTCGGCCCCACGTTACTATCATATTCGTGAATGATATTTGCAAGGATGCTATGTATTTGATTAGACTTGAATCCATAATAAAACAAAAATGAATTTCAATGAATTAACAGTGACCTTACTGTAATTCTATTAATGCTTTCAGTTTTTATAATGTTTAGAAGAACAGTAGGGGTTTGATGTATAGTAATTAGGGGTTTGATGTATAGTAATTAGGGGTTTGATGTATAGTAATTAGGGATTAGATTGTTTAAGATTAATTTTATTTTTACAGATATTGTGAATCATGATATTATAGAATGATGAGATTATTATTCAAGTCTTGTCTCTAAAAAATCAATTAGGTTTCTTTGTTTTGAATCCATTGTCAACTCATCTGTCATAATTGTGAACTTTTCTCCATCTTCAACAAGTATCTTGTATTGAAAGCAATCTCTGCCCTCACTACTCAACGGCAGATCTTTTGTTTTTGAACTTCTAAGATCATTTAAGAGTTCTTGCAGATGTTTTTGTTCATCTAGGGATAGTTTGTCAGAATTTATTATGCAAGAATTTGTGATTCCTGCAAAACCCCCACTACGCTCAAAGTTAATCTTCAATTACCTTAAATTAAATCTAAATTAATTAAATTTGTACACCAACGTCATTCCAGGCTCTCTTGATTGCAATCTGTTCAGTGCTATTTATGCCAAAAAGATCACCTGCAACATCAAAGGTTTTTTTTGCAGCATCTTTAAAGTCAGAATTGGGTCTCAATTTGTCCCTTAGCGTAACATACCACACTTTTCCAGTCTTTTCCCAGGCATATCCACCAATATCCATTGCTGCAAGATAAAATGCATGGTTTGCAATGCCAGAGTAAATATGAACTCCACCGTTATCTTCTGATATTTTTTTATAATTTTTCATGTGTGACGGTTGTGGATCTTTTCCTATGAGTGGATCATTGTATGCAGTTCCTGGTGCCTTCATTGAACGTATTGCATCGCCATTTATCTTCGAGGTAAAGATGCCCTTGCCGATTAACCAGTCTGCTTTGTCAACTTTTTGTTTTTTATAATGTTGCTTTACCAACGAACCAAAAACATCAGACATGTGTTCATTAAGGGCTCCTGGAAGATCACGATAGACCAAAGATGCCTCAAAGTCAGTAACTCCATGTGTTAATTCATGAGCTACAATATCTAATGCACGCGTAAATCTTCTAAATATTCTACCATCCCCGTCACCGTATACCATTTGGCTTCCATTCCAGAAGGCATTGCTGTACTTGTAGCCATAGCGAACAGTAGAGTCCAATCTCATATCTTGATCGTCAATTGAGTTTCTGTCGAAGATTTGTTTGTAAAAATCATATGTTGCACCAGAGTATTGATACGCTTCTCTTGCAAATATGTTAGGTGCCTTTCGTTGGCCTTCACTCATGATTAGTTGACCCGGTAGGAATCTTTGGTGTCTTGCATCAAATATCATTCGTTCTTTTTTTCCAGATACGGCTAGTAGCGAAAAAATGTAACTTAGTGTCTCTCGTCTGCCTCTTATTTGCTCAGAAATTGAGATTGTGTTTAGTGCAGCATCTTGATCTATTTTGGTTCCATTTTTGGCAATGTGTTCTAAAATGTATGGGGGAATTGCAAAACAATGAGTATGCATGGTATACTAGCTTTTACAAATACACATATCCTATTTAATAATGATCAAGAATTTTATCAGTAATGCTTACTCTAATTATTTTTACATAACGGCCAAGGTCAAAGTAAATGTAATGATATATTTTTACATCACATTCAATATATGCAAACATGAAAAACAAGATTTAATCACTTATTGTGAATTAATTCTTTAAGGCTGCGGTACGTTGGGGCTTATGAGGATCCTCAAATCTTGTTAGAGTGATGTCTTGCATTCCAAGGAAATTAAACTAGTTAGAGAATACCCTTAGAGAGAATTTTAATCTGCATGTATCTGTGAATTCCTGAAACAAACAAGTTTGAATTCCCTAGGACCATGGAATTTAGAAGTTTTCAATTTCTTTTATTCAATATTTACATTTTTTTCTTTTTGTAATCTGTTTTTTCTATATGTTTGATTTTTAATTATTTTGAAGTTGTTTAATCAAACTTTTTGTAGATGTAATCCATAGCTGCTCTGGAAATCTTTCAAATATTCCTAGTGCATTTTTCTGACCATTTTTTTTACTGCTTGCACACGCATCCATTACAACTATCACATAGTAACCCAAATGAATAGCATCTAGTACACTTGATAGAACACAATAATCAGTTTCGATACCTGTAAAGATGAGAAATTTTGTAGATTTCTTTTTTATTTTAGAAAAGAAACTACCAGTTGTAAATACAGATGCTGATTTTTTTCTATCTGATACCATTGATGAATTTGAAATATAAGGTGTTAGTTCATCGATAATATTTAACGCGGTTTTTCCGAGAAACTTTCTTGTGATTTTTTGGTTAATATGATAATATGTTCGCCAAGAACCATGTTCGTCTTGCCAATTAGCAGGTGGCATAAAGCGAGTAAATATTACATTTTCAATTCCAGTTTTTTTAATTAATTTTTCTATATTAGGAACTATAGAGAGTAATTTACGATCATACCATGGAGATTTTTTGTTAGTTAAGAAGAATTTCTGCATATCTATAACAGCAAGTGTAATTTTTGAGATGGTCTTCACTTCATAATGCCATTCAGGAATTGACAGAATATTTTTCATGATAAACCATTTTTAAATTTTTATTTAACAATTGACAGTGATTGTATGGTAAGAGTTAAAGTTTTACTAATTTCATAACAGGAATTTGTAGAAAAGATTGAAGCCTCTAAGAATTCAAAACCCATTTGCTTGAAATTATCTTAAGGTTTCAGAATCTTTTGTACAAGGATGAATCATACAAAAGTATAATATTTATCAGATTATCTTCTGGTAATCCAGAGAAGGACTGAAAGTCTGATTGTTTGTACAGCAGTTATCGTAAACAAATAGTGTGAAATCATATCTATTGTTTTCATAACATCTGAGCTATGCATGTACAATGTTTGCCAAAAGCCAATAATTACTATATTTTGAATTAACAACAACAAGGTAACCAAAACAAGTCCTACAGTATAATATGATTTTATGACACAAAGGTATGCGGAGATATACTTTGTTCTGAAATACATAAGACAATCCACCAATGACTTCTCATAATACAATGATTAAAAAAGACAACATACAACAAGACAAATACGAAGTCTCTGAACATGAATGGAATAACGTACATGAAAATGTTCATACTTCATTTAATGAAATAGTGGTAATGCCAGAGATAGAATCAGAGGCATCCATCCATTTGCAGTTGGAATAGGCAATTATTACATTGGAAAGATGATATTTGTTGCACCTACTGCAGTTTGTCGAGGTGATGAAGGAACACCAATTCATGTCAATGAAGGTTCAAACATGTAGGATAATGTGGCAACTCATGCTCTTGAAACAACTGATGATAGTCACATTGACGGAAAAAAGTTTACAGGTGATTGACAAAGATTTGGTTGCTCTGATCCGGGATTTGAAAATGGTTATACGGTTTGGGTTGGAGAAAATACCAGTCTTGCTTTTGGTTCTATGATATATGGTCCTGCTTGGATTGGCAATGATTCTCTCATAGGAATGGAAGCAATGTTGCAGTTGGAGTATCATCTACTATTACGGGAGGAGTTGAGATTACAGATGAAAAGATTGTTCCCCAGGAAGCGTAATTGTTACTCAAAAGGAAGATGATGATTTACATGAGAGAATAGGTAGCCCATATGAGAATACAAACCATGCAGTCCTAAATGTCAATCAACAGTTAGCAGAAGAATATGACAAAATTGATCTTGAAAAAGTAATTCTTGAAAGAGAATGAATGATGGAACGAGGAATGATGTAAACGTTAATTGTCTCATCCATAATATTTTTTCTTTTTTAAAAACTATTCAAGAATAGTTTGATTGTAAATGTGTTTAATTCTTTATTTTATGCCTATATGTGTTCAAATTATTCTCCATAATGTTTGTTGGTCTCACGCAAAATAATTTGTCTAATTTCTGTTACTCAAAACGTTAAGTGCAGAACCGGCCTTGAACCATTCAATTTGAGATTTGTTGTAGGAATGGTTTAGCATGATCTCCTCTTGAGAGGTATCATTGTGTCTTATGATGCATTTTACTTGTTTTTGTGGTTCCAAGTCATTTAGTCCAACAAGACTAATTCGGTCATCTTCTTGTATCTTGTTGTAATCATCAGGATTTGAAAATGTAAGTGCCAAGACTCCTTGTTTTTTCAGATTGGTCTCGTGAATTCTAGCAAAACCTTTTGTAATTACTGCAGCGCAGCCCAGATGTCGTGGAGTCATTGCTGCATGTTCCCTGCTGCTTCCCTCCCCATAATTATTGTCTCCAATAATAACCCATCTCATGTTATTTTCTTTGTATTGTCTTGCAATTTTTGCAAAGTTTTCTATTTGTCCGGTTATCTGATTTTTGCCCTCACCAACTCTGTCATTAAATGCATTAACTGCACCAAGTAACATGTTATCACTGAGATTATCCAGATGCCCCCTTAGCGATAGCCACGCACCTGCCGGAGAAATGTGATCTGTGGTACATTTTCCTTTGGCCTTTACAACTAGAGGGATATTTTCAAAGTCTCTTCCGTCCCATTTTGAAAAGGGTTCTAATTTCTGAAGACGTTTGCTGTTAGGATCAATTATTACATCAAGTTGGTCAGGATTCACAGGAGGTTCTACATAGATTCCTTCTGGCTGCATAAAGCCTTCTGCAGGTACTTCAGGAGCAGGTTTTGGTGGTTCAAGTTTGAACAAAGTTCCATCTGCTGCAGTCAGTTCGTCTTTTAGTGGGTTAAAAGATAGACGTCCCCCCAACGCAAGTGCAATTATCATTTCAGGACTTCCAATGAAATTCAAAGTGTTTCTATGACCATCGTTTCTTCCTGGAAAGTTTCGGTTAAAGGTTGTAACAATTGTATTTTTATCATCATTTTCTAGTTCAGGTCTGCTCCATTGTCCAATACAAGGACCACATGCATTTGCTAAGACGGTTGCACCGATATCTTTTAGTGATTCCATTTGGCCGTCTCTTTCAATGGTTCCCCTGATTTGTTCAGAGCCAGGAGTTACTAATAGAGGGATTTTTGCTTTGATGCCTTTGGATTTTGCTTGTTCAGCTAAACTTGCGGCTCTTGACATGTCTTCATAAGATGAATTAGTACAGCTTCCAATCAGTGCAACAGATATTGGATCAATGTAATTATTGGATTGTACATCATTAGCCAGATCAGAGATGGGTCTTGCAAGATCTGGAGTATGTGGACCTACAATGTGAGGTTCTAAAGTTGAAAGATTTATTTCAATAATTTTATCAAAGAATTTTTCTGGGTTTTGTTCTACTTCAGGATCTGCTACAAGCAATTCTCTGTTTTGGTTTGCGAGTTCAGCAATTTTTTCTCTGTTGGTATATTTTAGATATGTTTCCATTCTTTTGTCATATGGAAAGATTGAGCATGTTGCGCCAATCTCGGCTCCCATGTTGGTAATGGTAGCCTTGCCAGTGCAACTAATTGATTCAGTTCCAGGGCCAAAATACTCAACAATAGAATTTGTCCCTCCTGAAACAGTTAATTCTTCGGCAACTTTTAGTATGATATCTTTTGGTGCAGTCCAGCCATTCAACTGGCCTGTAAGCCTAACACCAATTCTTTTTGGATATAGCAATTCCCAGGGCATGCCTGCCATGGTTTCTGCAGCATCAAGTCCACCTACACCTACTGCAATCATTCCAAGACCTCCAGCATTTGGTGTATGTGAATCAGTACCAATCATCAATCCTCCAGGAAATGCATAATTTTCTAAAACTACTTGATGTATTATTCCTGCACCAGGCTTCCAAAATCCACAGCCATATTTTGCAGCAGCTGACTGCAAAAATTTGAAAACTTCACTGTTTTCATCCAATGAAACTTTCATGTCAGTATCTCCTTCAACTTGAGCCCGAATCAGATGATCACAATGAACAGTTGTGGGCAAAGTTGATTGATTTAGTCCGGCTTGCATGAATTGAAGCATTACCATTTGTCCTGTAACATCTTGTAATGCAACTCTATCAGGCCTAAGGAAAACATAATTTTTTTCACTATCAAGATTTTTTTGGCCAACATCTTGTAAATGTCCTGATAGAATTTTTTCAGTTAGAGTAAGAGATCTACTCACAACTTTACGATATTTTTCAGAATTTTTTCTTAATTTTTTGTAAACATCTAAAACCATTTCAGGAGTAGTTTTTATTTCCACATAATGTTGTTAATTTGACGGGAATTAAATATTATCAATTCAAAATTAGCTTGAAATATCAAAAAATGATGTAAAATTCCTTAACAATTATAAGCTAAAAGCAGCTTTCTAATTGATTGTAGGAGAGTTGCAAAATTCTAGGTAAGTGTTAATATGGTGAATAAAGGATTTCCAAAATTTGGTATGTCACAAGCAGGAGCATTTGTTGCCGCATTAAAAAATTACAATTTACCAGATTTCATTTTAGAGCTAGTTGCTAAAGAATCTAAGTCGGATCTTCTTGAAAGAGGAAGAATTGATGACAGATTGCAAAGTATGAACGATGAAGCACTAGAGCTGCTACATAGGGTATTTGTTGAATGTCAAGAAGACAGTGCAGGCAAGTATGCACAATACAGATTCTTTGCATATGTTTCTAGTATGTATCACAAATGTGAGGTTTTAGTAAATGAAACAATCCCAGGTGCTACTGGTAAAAATCATAAAATTCCAGTGGCAGTTAAAAATAATGGAATGTATATTGCAGTTGCATTTAACAAGGCAACCGGAAATCCTGTGAACAAAAAAGAAACTGCCAGATTCTATGAGATGGTGGATGATATCAAAAAAGGTGATCACGGAACTATGTTAAGTGATGCAATTTATGGCTCATCAGTTGGTTTCAGAGGTGATGCATTAGTGGAGTTGGAAAATTTGAGCAAAGCAAGAATAAATGACCCTGAAAATAAACTAAATTTTAAGACCGCAAACTTTGAAAACAATATCTATTCTGTAACAAAGTGTTAAGAAAATATTTTTCATTCTAATTCAAAATAAGAAATTAAATTTTTAGTTCAGATGTGTTTATTGTAAGAAACATTGGTTTTCCATCAGTTTTTTTAAAATTAGCGTCATATTGCTCAAAGTGTAATTGATCATAGAAGTGTTTGGTCCATATCTCATGAACATCTACAGTGAATTTTTTGTAGCCAATTGATCTTAAAACTTCGTGTGCTAATTCATGAGAAACAGTAGTGCAGTTTTTTTCTGCAAGAAATAATGTGTCATTAGGATCCTTTGGAGGCTGCCAGTAAACCATACCAAAATTTTCTGCATGATATCCCTCACAAGTGCAATCAGTCCACAATGGTCGAAAATGACACAGGTAAAAGTGAAAGACTTCTTTTCCTCTTTGCTCATGATCTCTTAAAACTGTGTGAGTATCTAATTTCTGAAACATCTTTCTTGGTTTTGTAATTAATTCGTCATACTTGATTTCAAAATCTTTGTTGAATTTTTCCTTAATCCAAACTTTGAAAAATTGTGCCATTTTTTTTATGTATTCAAATTCAGGTTTTCGTTTTTCAAGATCTTCTTCTTTTAAAACAAAAATAAAATGCAGGATCATAATAAGAAAAAGAGGTGTTTATGTTTGACCTTCTATGCCCATGAGGGTTAGTGTTGATCGAATCTTTTCAATTTTTCTGATTTTCCATGTAATGGTTTCTCTAAGTTTTTCAACCGTGTCAGATTCAATTTTGGCCAGGATATCATATGCACCAAAAGTTCCATGAACTTCTTTTACACCTTCTAGACCCTTAAGTTGGTTAATGATAGCCTCTTCAGAACCTAGTTCACAGTTTATTAAAACATAAGCTGTTGCCATGTATCTCGTTAAACAAATCGACTATATCAATAAACCGATTCTACCGAAATTAGTTTTGAGACATTTGTATAATAGAATCCCATATATCCTTTGGAACTGGCATCACAGATAATCTAGATATACGGATAAGCTCCCAATCATTGAATTTTTTCTGTTTTTTCAGTTCATCTAATGTGACTGATTTTTTTAGAGGTTTTTTGTATTTTACATCAACCACAATGAATCTCTCATTATCTTCGTTTGGATTTGGATATGGTTTTGAAGTAACTTCCATAATTCCAACTGCTTGTCTCTCATCACCTGTGTGGTAAAACAATATCAGATCACCAGGTTTCATTTCTCTCATATGCTTTAGTGCAAGATTGTTATGAACACCATCCCATACTGTTTTTTTATCTTTTTTTAGATTTTCAAAATTATATCCCCTAGGGCCACTCGGTTCTTGTTTTGCTAGCCAATAATTTACCATTTTCAATAGTAAAAGGTCAAAGTATGTTTTATGTTTTTGAAAAGAGAGAATTGTTCCCCGGTTCTGACTCGCACAAGATCATTGGTATTTAGCCAAAACCTCCTTGGGTTTTCTAACCGGGGTTGCCCATAATGTAGCACACCTGGGTGAATTAGAAATCACAGGTATCAATACGATCGACATCATCCTAATCCGTCAGTGTGCCTGCTCTTGGGCACTAAATAGTAGAGTAAACTCTGCTAAAAACTATTGACATGAATCATATGAACAAGAGAAATATGCTTACGAACATACCAAATTTGCAGTAATCACAGTATTTTCAAAAACGAAGATCAGTCAAAAATCAAACCAGACAAGGAAATTTCAAATCCAACTACTGGCACACGAATCTTATAATTTTCAATTGTCTTTGAATTTATCTCTCCAATTATTCCAACAGATTGCCCATTGATAATCACTGATGCAGATCTGCCATATTCAAAGAGAGGATTTGATGAGGTTTTTGTTTGAATTTCTAAATTAAATCCAGTTTTAAGTGCAGATTGTAAAATGGATTTAATTTCTGTAAAATTTGCATCTCGATGTGCATTAATTACAGCAAAACTAGTTTTTTCTTGAATAGGCATTCCTTCTGAAAATACAGTTCCAGTTTCAAACAATTTTTGAGGATATGATTCATGGATATTACGAGATAGGTTTTCAAGTAGTCCAGGCAAAATAGAATCACGCAATATTGTATGCTCTTGGCTTTTTGAATCCAAAACAGAAATAATTTTTTTGGGTTCTCTGTTTGTCATTTCGTAAAGAGTCCTTTTACTTGTCAAGCTGGAATTCAGTGCTTCTAAATATCCAAGTCCAATCATTGTCAGTGAAAGAGATTTGAGTTTTGTTGAAACAGGGTTCACTTGCCCTACAGTTTGCGAAGGAGATAATTTTGGTTCTAGATTTTGAATTCCATATCCCAATGCAACTTCTTCAATCAAATCCATCGGTCCAAAAATATCAAATCTGTATGGAGGAACAGTACAGACTATGTTTTTGCCTTTAGATATTGCATCTAACCTAGATTTTTTCAATGAAGAAAGAATTTTTGATGTCGTTAGGGTTAATCCCAGAGTATTATTAATCACATTCGAGGCAATCGTCATCTTTTTTGGTTCTAGTTTTGGAGAGCTGTTATTAGAACCAGATATTTTTAGATTCATCAAAGAAAATCCTGCATTTTGAAGGATGGTAGCAACTACAGAAAGCATGTTTTCAATATCTTCTTTGTTAGTTCCTGTTACCTCTACAAAGATATTCTTTGTTTTAGGTGTGACAGTTGTAACTGCAGCATTGATGATAGGTGGAAATGAGATCGTGTTTTGATTTGAATCAATAATAATTGGAACCTCTGATGAATTTCCCAAAATTTTTCCATAGTTTTTTCCAACATCAGTATTTTTGAGAATTTCTGAAATAGAGAATTCATCGTGAGAGTTTAACGGGATGAATTTATGATCTCTGTTAGTTGTTGTATATGTTAATGGAAATGATATTGTATCAAGATCATGTATTCCAATTGAGGATTTTTTTCTTTTTCTACCAATGCCAAAATGAAGATCTTCTTGCATTACCATTAGTTGTTTGATAGTTTTATCATCGATTTTTCCATTTTTGGCTATAATTCCTGTAATGTAAGGTCTGATTTTAGAAACTTTTGGTTTGACATAGATCTGAAAAGAATTGGATTTTTTTATGCTTAATTTTATAGCTCCAGTTTTAATTCCAAGCAAGCCTTCCAAGCCAAGTGCTATTCCAAAATCAGTTGAATAATCTGGTCTGTTGGGACTATACTCAACTCTAACTAGATCACCATCTTCAGATTCAATATCTAAACCAAGAAAAGGTAACGAATCAGAGATTTGTTTTTTTGAAACTTTTCTAATCAATTTTTGGAGTCGAGTATAAGATAATTCAACTACTGGCATTTTGATGCGCTCCTCAGCCAGTTTAGATTATTGTTATAGAATTCGCGAACATCATTCAGACCATACTTTAGCATAGCAATTCTTTCAATACCTCCCCCCCAAGCTAAAACAGATTTATCAATTCCAAGAGGTTTTGTCACTTCAGGTCTAAATATGCCCATTCCAAATAATTCAACCCATTTTTCTAATCGATCATTGTAAACTATTGTTTGTAGAGATGGCTCTGTATATGGAAAAAATGTTGGCCAAAATTTAATTTTTGTAATTCCAATTCGTTTATAGAATTCTCTTTGAATTCCCATTAGATCCCTGAGAGTTGCATTTTTACCAACAACAACTCCTTCAATTTGATTAAATTCCACAAGATGTTTGTAGCTGACTTTTTCATTTCTAAATACACGGCCTACCGAGAAAACTCTTGCCTCATCTGGCTTGTTGTCTGCAAGATGTTTAATTGTGATACATGTCGTATGAGTTCGTAAGACCATCTTTCTGGCTTCATTAATGTCCCAAGTATAATGCCATCCTATCTTATGAGATTCTGAAACTTTTCTAATCTGATTAGAAGTTCCAATCTTTTTTGCATGTATTCCATCAAGATAGAAAGTATCTTGCAATTCTCTTGCAGGGTGATCCTGTGGAGTAAACAGTGCATCAAAATTCCAAAAGCTTGACTGAGTCATACTACCAATAATTTCTGAAAAACCCAAAGTAACAAAAATTTCACGTATTTCGTCAATAGTATCTTTTAGGGGATGAGTTCTTGCGACAAACACCTCAGGAACTTTGGCCTCAACATCTATTGCACCTGTTGAATCTTCAGAAATTTCAATTGATGATGCATTATCTGTAAGTGATATTTCTTGAGATTTTATAATAGTCTCAACTATAAAATCAGGTCTTTTCAAAATACTGCTTAAATCATCTTCATCAATTTCATTTTTAGATACTTTGGTATTTCCAATTTTTTTTAGTGTTTTTTCTCCAGGTAATTCAGATGAATAGTTTTTTAAAGAGATTTGATCATTTGTAGTTTCAATCCAATTGTTTTTTCTTGCTAATCCTATAGCTGGACCAAAAATATCACCAAGATCTTGTTGTAAATCTTGTAATTTTTTTGAGCCATTTTTTAGCAATTCAAGTAATTGCCTTTCAGGCAATCCTTTTTCAAATGCTTCAAGACCATTTTTTCCAAGTGAAAGAATAACCGTTTTTGATTCATTTACATTTGCTAAATTTTTTAATCGAAGCCACTCTATTCCCCTTCTAACTTGATCAGAAGATAGACTTGTTGATTTTGCAAGTGTTTCTATTGATTGTTTTGGATTATTTCTTAGAGATGTGATAATTTTTTTTTCAATATAATGAAGAACTTGTGACAACAGCAGAAAGTTCGAAAAAGACTTTTTAAACCTTAACCTGAGTCATAAGGAATGTCAGCTGATGACTTTATTGTAACTCCTTGGCATGTTGAAGGAGACATAGATTACGACAAGCTGATAAAGAAATTTGGTACCGAAAAGATTTCAGAAGAAATTCTAGATAGAATTAAGAGAATCACAGGTGAGGACCACTTTATGTTGAGAAGAGGTATTTTTTTCTCGCATCGAGAGATGAATAGAATTCTAGATGATTATGAAAAAGGGAAGAAATTCTTTCTTTATACTGGACGGGGTCCATCAGGTCATACCCACATTGGCCATTTGGTGCCATGGGTTTTTGCAAAATGGTTACAAGAAAAGTTTCAAGTCAATATGTATTTTCAACTAACAGATGATGAAAAATTCTACTCTAAACAAAATTTAACTTTAGAAGATACCGCAAAATTTGCTTATGAAAATGCTCTTGATTTTATTGCACTTGGATTTAAACCAAATAATACAAAGATTATAATCAATACAAAAAATATTCAAACGCTATATCCAATTGCAGCTCAGGTTGCAAAAAAAATAAACTTTTCAAACACGAAAGCTGTTTTTGGGTTTACAAATGAAACCAACATTGGAATGATTTTCTATACATCATTGCAATCAGCACCTTGTTTTATTGAAGATAGACCTGTTTTGATTCCATTAGGTGTTGATCAGGATCCTCATTTTAGATTAACCAGAGATATTGCTCCAAAAATTGGAAAGCCCAAGCCTGCTTTAATTCACAACATCATGATTCCAGGGTTAGGAGGACCTGGAGGAAAGATGTCAGCATCTGATGAAAATGGGACTGTATACACTACTGATTCTCCAAATGTTGTTAAAAAGAAAATTAACAAATACGCATTTTCAGGAGGACAGCCAGACATTGAACAGCATAGAAAGATTGGTGGAAACCCAGACATTGATGTTTCATATCAATACCTTAGAATATTTTTTGAATCAGATGATAACAAACTAAAATCAATTTATGATGATTACAGATCTGGAAAAATGTTAACTGGAGAGATAAAAGCAATTTTAATTGAGAAAATTAACAAATTTCTTACTGTTCATCAAGAAAAAAGGGAAAAAGCAAAAGAGAAGATAGAACAATTTCTTTTTGAGAATAAATGAAAATTAGAGTAGTTTGCGATGATACGTATGAGGCTCAAAAGCTTGCTAGTCTTATTTTCATTAAAGAAGCAAATGAGACATTCATTACTTCAATTCTAAACATTATAGAAAATGAATTAGTGGTTTCCCTGAAAGACAAATCAGCTCACAGTATTCTCCTAAAGGATGAAACTCAGGTAGAGATTTTTGCTGATTTTATTCAATCAGTAATTGATAAAGAACACAGAATAGTTTCAACCGTTACCTTGGAACAAGATGTAGAAATTATTAAAGGATAAATCTACTTTACAAATGCGAAATAAAGTGTAACTATTCCAACCATTGCTATAAGGCTAAGTCCTAATGCTTTAAAGTCGCTATTCATGATTTTATTCTAAAATTAGAATAATTAAAGTGTTAATAAATTCTCAAATGTGATTTTCAAAGTTCATCTAGGAAAATATCGACTCTTTTTCTTGGGTTCAGATTCAGTTTTTCTTTGTGGTTCTCGAATTTCATTACAATTCAAACATAAAACCCGCAATTCCTTTCTAGCTAATTCAGGTTCAGAAATATACTTGCCCCAAGATGAAGCAAACCCACCTCTACGAATATGATCAAAAGCATCAGCATCATAGATATGAGTAAACCCTAGGGCTCTTTCATCTCTGAATCCACAACTAGAACATATCTTACCACCTAAAATATTGAATAGTTTTTCTTTTAGTGATGCATAAAATTTTTCAGAACCGTTTGAATAGAAACTCTCTTGTTTCTTTTGAAATTTTTCACTTTTTGATTTTTGTAGATTTTTGTAATCATTAAAAGATTTTTGATGTGCATAATCATCTCTGGAGTATCTGTCTCGGGGTTTATCATCTCTGGAGTATCTGTCTCGGGGTTTATCATCTCTGGAGTATCTGTCTCGGGGTTTATCATCTCTAGAAATTTTTGAGCTCATTGGTTTTTTTGGGCCATATTTTTCAAAACATCGACTACAGTAGACAGGTTTGTTAAATTTTGGTTCAAATGGAATTTTGCATTCTATTCCACATTCAGCACATATTACAGCATACATTTCTCTATCCCTATCAAATCTAGAATCAGATTTACGTGAGTTTCTAAAAGAATTAGATGGCCTATTATCTCTGGAATTTCTATCAAACCAAATCTTGTTTGATTTTGAATATCTACTGGATTTTTTATTAGAATATTTTGCTTTGAAAAGATCCATACTAATTAATCAAAGTATTATGAGTATAGATAGTTAGAGCTTCATTTTGTGCCTAAATAATCTTTTAATCAAACCAATGATTTGTCCATTTCATTTCCCAACATTTCCTGAACTTTAAGAAAATACAATTTTGTTGAAGACGGCATTTCATTCAAATTATTATCGACTGCAATCATAAAGTATCTGACAGCTCGTTTTGATATATCCAAGTTAAACTTCATTAAAAGAATTGGATCCTGCTTGACTTTGATCTTGTCTTGAAGCCATGGTGGAGCCATCTCAATTGTTTCTTTAATTATTTTATTGTACCAATAGGACAGATTTTGAGGGTAAAGACCCTTTTGAAGATACGATATGTCCGAATTGATTATTTTCATCATATTGTTTATGATTGCCATAAGGTTAAATTCAAAAATTTTGTTTTATCCCAATTACTAAAAAATTAACAATCTTCTAGTCAACTCCTGACAAGTTTCCTTCAGTATCTATTTCAGAATTTTTTATTCTAGTTGTGGAAATTCGATTTCCATCTTTTGCCAATATCATAGGCACTACAACTACTTTTACTGGAATCATATTCTTTTCTGTACGAAGTTTGTTTAATACAGCACCTTGGTTTTCAGTCTCTTTACTTACCACTAATGCCTCAACTTCACTTTCAAAAACGGCAGGACCAAAATCATTGTCTAGTTTGCTAATTTGGTACAAGGCGTTTGAAAAATTTGTATTAATCATATTTTCTAAATTTTTAAGTCTTTTTTCATACGAGTTAAGAATTTTTTTGCCCTTTAATTTTGCCAACTCATCACTAGTAAGACCAATGATTACTTTGGTAGAAATTGAAAATGCCTTTGAGAGTAATGCTATGTGACCCTTGTGAAGTATATCAAAAGTCCCACCCATTGCAACTAGATTAAACTCAGACATAATGTTAGATTAATTTTTATGAAAATAAATCTACTAGTTTTTTATATGAAGTCAAAATTAAATCAGAATTTATTTTAGCTGGGTATTTTCATTAATCCTTCTTTGATCAAGAATTGAATCCCTTCTACAAATGAAGAGTCATCAATTGAACCATCTGCCCACCATCTAGCATTGTTTTTAATCCAATCAGGGATTGTATTATCTTGATAAACCAAACCTTGTTCAGTAATTGGTATTTTCATTAATCCTTCTTTGATCAAGAATTGAATCCCTTCTACAAATGAAGAGTCATCAATTGAACCATCTGCCCACCATCTAGCATTGTTTTTAATCCAATCAGGGATTTTTATAATAGTTGGTGGTTCTTTTATAGCGGTGATATCATTGGAATTTATCACAAAAGAAATATTTTCTATAGTAGCCCTTGAATTTCCATATTGAGCCTTAACTGTATATTTTCCTTCAAAAAATTTTTCATTTAACATAACATCATGAGAAAATTTTGCATCAGAATTCACATGGAATTTCTGAGTTATGATAAGGTTTTTGCTAGAATCAAAAATTGAAATTCGCAAATCTCTTTCTTCATCATACTTGCTAACAATTCCAGAAAATGTAATCGAGTCTCCAAGATCATATGATTCTCTATCAGGTCTTATCTCAACAGTGTAATTGTTAGTGCTACTTTGTACGGGAGGAGCACCATAACCTAAAGCATGTTGTCCCGAAGATATTACAAGTAATGATATAACAGTAATAATGAAAATTTTGTTAAATCCCATAAACAACATGTTACATTTCTTTATGCATTTAAAGGATGGTAATTGGGGGTAAAAATTTAATTTAAAAAAAGGTTTGTTTAACATCAAAATTACTAGTTTACTAAAATTATTGCAATAGGGCCTGGATCAGCTATTGGTAAATTACTTCTATCCCAAACAAAGGTCTCAATAAAAAAAATTCCCTTCTTCTCTGGGATCCAGTCAATTGATTGTGACTGTGAGCCTTCTCCAATGTATCGACCATCATATTTTCCAATAAATTCAACATATGGTTTTTCACCAGATTCCTTAACTTGGACATAGTATGTGTAGGGAATTTCATTGGATTTATGGTCAGGTGATAATTCTATCAATGAATTACTTTGAATTTTAACTGTAGAACCCTGTTTTATTTCGGAGAGCTTTTTTCCTAGAGAATCAGTTATAGATACATCAGAAATAGTTACATGTTTGGTAAGTACTTCAGGTCCAGGGATTTTGACATCAATAGAGTTTGAATAAAAAATGTTTGATTCAGAGAATAAAAGGAATCCCTGAATTTGTGGCTCTATTTTATCATTAAATTCAAAGAAGGTTTTTGCATTTGGTTCCATTTCCCCTATTGGGATTATATGAATACCTAAAATTCTAGGAGGTTGGAAAGCATCATAGAAAGCCATGTACACATTTGTATTAGTTATTGAGGCGGGCCCATTTTTTAGAATTCCAGAAAATACCAGATTTTCATCAACATAGATATCTGATGATTCTATGGTCAATAGTTTTGATTTTGATATAGATGAATCAAAGGTTTCAAGAAATACAGAGGCTTGAGTAATTTGAGGATTTGGTGTCTTTGATTTGATCATGTATGGAGATGTTCCAAGGGATGGAATTACTTCCAATATTGGTCGACCCTGAACAATTTCTATTGGGGTTACACTGATATCATCATAAAAGGTTGCACGGATCTTGACATCGCTAACTGCAGTTAGTGGGTTTGTGTTTTTGATCGAACCAACAACTACAGTGTATCCCTCCTCATCGTGATAAATATACGGTGAATCACTTGTAAGTACTACTGATAATGTTGGTTTTGTGTCAGTCACTTGAGAAAAGCCTGATGAAATTGGAAATAGCATGAAAATCAAAAACAAACAAAGAAAAACTTTCTTCATACAGAATTTATTGAAAAGGGGATTAATGTCGTATAACATATCATATAGTCAACAAAAAA
>JAOTTW010000095.1 GCA_029864235.1 Candidatus Nitrosopumilus sp. | reverse complement strand
GTGAGTTTTTGGCAATACAACACTGAAAGGATTCAACCCAATTCATCAAATGAACTGAGTTGAATCTTTACATGAAGTAATTTAGAGAATAGAAATTAGTGTATTAAAGATTTCCGAATAATCAGGGATTGAATTGATATTTTGCATTGCAGTGCATACATACCGCTTATAATATTCATACTATAACCATATCATAACATGAAGTCATCTGAAACAAACTATGGAAAAATCCTTCACACCCATCTCTATGCTACAAGCATGGAACCTTGGAACAATAGAAGGTAAAAAATATGAATTTGGATGAGCATGCCATCCATCCTCTTTATAATATATCAAGATGTTACTAGAGATCATTTCAGTTGTTTTTTGACAATGAATCTGTAATATGCAATCATCTCCCAATATCTCTTGTAATTCTTACAGTAAATTGTTCCATCTGATGTTCTTATTAGTCTGTCAGACCGCAAGAACAATCAATCATTTGTCTCTCCACTTGTTTCTCATTTTTTAAAATCAGGAACTCTAAAGATTCTGCAAATATCTTTTATGCATACCTTGACATTTCTCCATATAGTATCACTTGGAACTCTATGAATCACGTTTTTGTTTTTTGAAAATTTTGAATAAGAGAGTGTTTAGAAGAAAAGAAAAAGAAAGGTTTGAAGTTTTATTAACAAATTGGCAGTGTGACTGCAGATAGAATTCCAGTTGGAGTTCCAATACATGCATACGAGAACATACCAATTAGGTTTTCACCAGTAAAATCCAATCAATCTGTTTAGATAGTCATTCCAGGTTTGCTTTCATTTTTTCTCAGGATCAATCTCTATCGTCTTTTTCTCTTGTCTAAAAATCCTACAACATCTTCTTGTGTGATCTCTTCTAGTTTCTTTTTGTCAAGATCAATTGAAAACATGTGTAAAATCTTGAGATATGTGCATGCGTTTGTGGCAGTGCTGTCTTTATCTTCTGTTAGCCAAGTGTAAAATTCTAAAAATGTATTGCAGTGTTCCTTATTTTCTAGAGTTCTTATTTGTTTTAGAACTGTTTCTGGTTTTGAGGTCAATAATTATTCTATCGGGCTCATTGAATATGAACCCGATAGGTGAATGGGATCGGCGAGATTTGAACGCGCGACCTCTGCGTCCCAAACGCAGAATCATACCAAGCTAGACCACGATCCCAGTAAATTGTAAAAATTGCCCAATTTAAGCTTGACAGATAATGATTTTAAAGGTATGCAAGAAAACAAAAAATTGTTGCAACTAGAAGAGTATATCAAAGCAGGAAAAATTGCTGCTGAAGTACGAGAAATGATAAGAGAGAAGAATTGGATTGGAAAGACAGTTTATGAAATTTGTGAAGAAGTTGAAGGAGAGATTAGGAAAAGAGGGGCAAAATGTGCATTTCCAGTAAATACAAGCATCAACGAAATTGCAGCACATTACACTGCAGAGCCAAATGATCCAATTACAATCACAGATTCAGATTTAGTCAAAATTGATCTTGGTGCACAGATTAATGGATACATTGCAGACACAGCAGTGACTGTTTGTTATGATGCACAATATGACGGTATGGTTCAAGCAGCAGAAGAGGCACTTAGTAATGCAATGTTAATGATAAAGGGAGGAGTAAAGGCAAGTGATATTGGAAGAACAATTGAGACAACAATCAAACAAATGGGTTACAAGCCCATTGCAAATCTCAGCGGACACTCGTTAGAGCAATATACAATTCATGCAGGAAGATCAATTCCAAATATTTGGTCGATTGGAGGATTTTCTTTATCAGAAAATACAGCTTATGCATGCGAACCATTTGTAACAACAAGAGACGGGGGAGGATTTGTAAGGAATGGAAAAATCAAGAATATTTTTGCATTAAATTCAAGAAAGAAAACAAAGGACGAAGAGGCTGACAAATTACTAGATTATATTTGGGAAAACTTTAACATGTTGCCATTTGCTCTAAGATGGATTACAAAAGAGTGGGAAGAAAAAAAAGCCAGAGGAATTTTAGAATATCTTGTAAGTAAAAAAGCAGTTCAGGCATATCCAGTATTAATTGAAGTAAATGAACAAAGAGTGGCTCAAGCTGAGCATACTTTTATTCCAAATGAAAACGGAGTTACAGTTACAACAGAAACCTAACAGAGATGTTTCAAGATATAGCATACAAAGTTAAATTTTTCTTAGAGGATAATTTTGAAAAATTATTTTGAAGGGCATATCTATCGTATTTTCAAGAAATTATAAAATTTAACAATTTAGCAAAGAGTTGTGAAATGTCAGTTAGTCCAAACTACTTTTCAATTGTTTCGCCAAATATTTTTTCAATTCTCATCATTCCATCACAGGAATTACATTTATTAGATTCAGAAAACAAAAAATCACCTTCTTTGAATTTTCTTTTTCTTTCCATAGCACATTGTTTGCATTTTTCAACAGTGTAACTTATAGTAATTTTTTCTTTAGAGAATATCATTGAGGCACTCCAATTGTATTTCCAACCCCAATTAGCAAAACGGATTGCCCAGGTTTTGTATTATCATTAATCATCTCATATACTTGTGAGTGAACCTCGTCTGCTTTATCTGCTATTTCCTTTGTCATTAGAGTTATTGCCTCTTTTACTGATTGTTTTATAACAATAGCAAAAATAGGAATGTTATTTTTTGTGGCAATATCTTCAATATGAAATCGTTCTGTTCCGATTCCCCCAATAGCAGCTCCAAAACCTTGTGCGACAGTTGCAGAATCTTCACCCTCCATTTTTAGTGCAGCATCAATCATGATGATCATATCAGGTTTATTTTTTGAAATAATTTTTTCAACTGCATCCCCAGGTCTTCCAACAGTAGAACCAGGTCCTTCAGCTTTTAATAAAAACAATTTCCTGCCTTCATATTCACTTTCTGAAAGTATTGTTTGAAAGGCAATAGTTTCTTTTTTGGAATTTAACATCATTTTACCTACAACCATAGGACCAATTCCATCACCTATTGGTTGACCCTGCTTAAAAGCAGGAATTGCGTTCCGAATTGCTTCAGCTTCTTCCATTATAAAAGGGAGAATCATCTGTAATGGTAAAATTAAAGGATAGTTGTTTTGTTTTTTTGCAGTTAAAAATAGATGATTAATGACTTTGTATATCATTTGTAAAGAAGTTGCAATTTCAAGCAAGGTTTGCACCTTAGTTAATTCCAAATTGCTAGTTTTAGGAGATAATGCTCTTACCTGTTCTCTAGTATAATCTTCTCTAGATCTTACAATGTGTTGAACTTTATCTACAATTCCACTAGGATCCATATCTACTGGCATGATAGTAAAATAATCCAAAAATCTATCGATTTTTTTTGTAGGATCATATTTTACATCCATATTTTTTTTAACATAATCTATTAGTTCATTTCGAGATTCATTTTTGTATAATTCTAATTTTTTAATTGCCTTTTTAATTTCTCCAGAAGTTACTTGTAATTGTATTCTTTGACCATAGAAAATGAAGAGAATAATAGGCAGAATCCAGACTAACATCATCAAGGGATTAGTATCATCCCCAAATCCAAATAATTGATCAAAATCAATATTAGTAAAATCCACTGACTCAGCAGTCATTGGATCTAAATTAAATCATTCGTCAAAGCAGAGATCTATAGTTTTATCCCAAAATTGCAGGAACGGGTTATAGAAAGGCTGAGAGATGGCGAGTGCTTTTATTATAGTTCAAATACAAAAAATTTGAAATGCCACAAACAAAACCCATTGTAAGCGTTGAGAATGTTGTAGCCTCAGCTTCTGTGGATCAAAAGATGGATTTAAACGAGATCACTAGAACATTTCCTGATGTAGAATATCATCCTGATCAATTTCCAGGACTGGTCTTTAGATTAAAGACTCCAAAAACTGCAACATTGATTTTCACTTCAGGCAAAATGGTATGCACCGGTTCCAAATCAGAAGACATGGCAAGAAAGGCAGTCAAAACAGTAGTTCAGAAACTTCGGAAAGGAGGAATAAAAGTAAAAAAAGACGCAGTAGTTGAAATTCAGAACATAGTAGCATCAATTAACTTGGGTGGAAAAATTCATCTCGAACAAGCAGCAAGAACATTACCCAGAAGTATGTATGAACCAGAGCAATTCCCAGGACTTATCCACAGAATGCTAGACCCAAAAACAGTAATTTTGTTATTCTCATCAGGAAAGCTTGTATGCACTGGAGCTAAAAAAGAGCCAGATGTTTACAGATCTGTAAATAATTTACATGCATTACTAGAAGAAAAAGACCTAATGATATATGA
>JAOTTW010000027.1 GCA_029864235.1 Candidatus Nitrosopumilus sp. | reverse complement strand
AGAATACAACATAGGAATCTTATGGAAGAAACTATTCGTGCTTTACAACAACAGCAACAAGAAAAACAACCTACAAGAGCTCCTCAGATTTATAGATGATTAAATGACAAAAACTAATCAGAATAAATTTGAAATTAGAATAATACAACCATCAATTAATTCATTGTTTAGTGATGATATGAATGGCAAATTTCTTTCACCACTTTCTTGCCTTAGAGAATTTGGAACCTATTGGTTACTAGAATTTGATCTTCCTTTAGTAAATAAAAAAGATATCAAAGTAACTTATAATGAAAATTCAATAAGTATAGAAGCAAAACTTAAGGAAACATATTATGAGCAAAAGTTAGGTGTACAAACAAAATTTCAATATTTTAAAAAAATTGTTACACTTCCAAACAACATAAACAAAAACAAAACTAGTGCAAAATTTGAAAACGGACGTCTAAAAATTATAATACCTAAAAAGATCTCAGGCCAAAAAATTAAAATTAATTAAGTGAAAAATTGTTCTACCTGATCTCTATACTTTAGTACAATCTTCCCAAATTCTGAAAAATCATCCGCTGTGGGAAATTTCATTCTCATTGCATATTGATTTAGAAATACAGAAATTGCATTGCCAACTATTAGATTATAGACCCCATCAGCTAAATTTTTTGAGTATGGAAATGCTACTTTGATAAATGGAAGATAAGTTTCAGTTTGAGAAATCATCAATTTGATATGTTTTTCAACATAATCTTGGATATCAACTGGAATTGCCATTTAATAAAACTAATATTGTTTTCTTATAAATAGGCATTTTCATGTATATTTTAAGTAATTATTCTCATTTCTGAGAAAATTATTATCTTTAATTATTTTCTAATGATAAATAAATGGCAAAAATATGTGAAAAATCAATAATATCTAAATTTTGTTATCAAGTTGAGCAATAATTACAATTTCGATTAATATTCTAAAAATGAAGCCTAAACAGCGCTATCAGTATTTACATCAATTACATGCCAAAAGCATACAATCTTCATATGGCATACCACTTAATTAGGAATCATATCAAACAGTTCTTATTTTTTCTTCAGAATATTGTTTGTAATAATGAAACCAACAGTAAATTATCAACAAATAGATTAAACTATTTTTTTACAATATCAAAAAACAAAAAAGTAATTTCTCTTATTATATAACACTATTTGTCTGAAAAACTGTTTTAGGAAAGTATGAACTAAGCTTTCTATTAGTGTATTACATATTATTATATCTAAATCATAACCAACAAAGATAAAATCATTATCTGCAAAAATTTTCAGTTTTTTATCTTACCAATTGTTTTAGATACTTTTCCTTACCTTTTCTACTACGTGGAAGACATCTTAGTTGCCTATTACAACATGGACAAGTAATTCCATCATAATTTACAAACACTTCACAATAATTACATCTTTTTTGTCCTGCTGCATATCTACCAATTTGTGATGGCTTCATTGCTTTGTATTTCTTACATTCTCCAATACAATATGTCATATTCTTTCTCCTGTCTTCTCATTTTTTATATAAAGTATAAAATTTTGGGAGTGATTCATCTTAACCACGTCCCATTGCTGCGTATTTGCCAGATCTTCCTCTAATGAAGAAGGCTGCTGCAATACCACCAAAGACTGCACCTGCAATAACTGATGCACCAACTACACCACTTGCATCAAGATAGGGTGTACCTGAACCAGATGCTGGGTTTGCTTCTGCTGCTTCGATTCTTCTTCTTTGAATCTCAAGTGCTTCTTCTAAGGTATAAGCTCCGGTTTGTCCTTCACCGCCGACGTTACCCATGTACTGTGCAAAAGCTACTGTATTTTCTGCATAGTAGCCCATGGTGAAGACAGCGATTAAGGATGCTGCTACAAGTATTGTTTTATTCATACCGTTTACCTGTTCGTTCTGATGCTAGTGTTGTTATTTAACTTTTATTCTAAAGCTCAAAATATGTAAATGATGTACGAGATCCGGAATAAGTAACGTTTAATTTTGTTCTATAATCAGCTACATTATGGGACGAATGCATACACATAGACATGGAAAATCACATTCGATTAGACCTGTTACACTGCGTACACCTTCATGGATTACACAAGGTCCCAAAGAGATCGAAGAATTAGTAGTCAAGTATTCTAAGGAGGGTCTAACCCCAAGTCAGATTGGAAACAAACTAAGAGACCAACATTCAATTCCATTAGTAAAACCAATTACTAAAAAAACTATGGGTGATATTTTAGATGAAAATAAACTAAGAGCCGAAATGCCGGAAGATCTTGAAAATATTGTCAAAAAGGCAGTAGGTCTTCAAAAACACCTTAAATCAAATAAGGGGGATAGTAGAAATGTCAGATCGCTAGAGTTGATTGAGGCCAAAGTACATAGACTCTCAGTTTACTACAAAAAAATAGAAAGAATACCTAAAAATTGGAAATATAAATCTGTAGTAGCTCAATTAGAATGATGACAAAAGCTCTTGATGAGTCATTATCGTTTTTCAAAGATAGAGTTCATGATTATATTAAATCCAAGAAATCAATATCAGTTACAACTCACATAGATTGTGACGGATTAACCTCCGGGAGTATAATTTCTAAAGGCCTCATAAGGGCCGGAGCAAAATGTACAGTTAGGACATCAAAAGAGTTTAGCAAAAACATAATAAATTATTTGAAAAATGATTCAAGAGATTTTCATATAATTACAGATCTTGCTGGAGGATTTGCAAAACAACTTGATGAGTCATTAGGAGATAATTGGATTGTTCTGGATCACCATCAAATTCCAGAAGAAGAATATGATGATCAAAGAGTCATTAATGCTTGGAAATATGAAATTGATGGTGGCACAGAAATTTGCGCAGGTGGAATGGCATATTTAGCATCCATTGCTTTAGATGAAAAAAATCTGGACCTATCAGCAATATCTGTGGTTTCAGCATTAGGAGATAGGCAGGATCAGGGAGAAAGAAAGTCATTAATTGGAAAGAATTTTGAAATTGCAAACATTGCAAAAGAAGAGGGTCTTGTAGAGATTGATTTAGACTTGCTTCTAGTTGGAAGAGAGACTAGACCTCTACCTGATGCACTGGCATTTACTTCACAACCATTTATTGAGGGGCTTACATGGAATAGAGACGCTTGTTTATCACTTCTAAATTCTTCAGGAATTCAACTAAAGGAAGGGGGAAGATGGAGAGTTCCAGCTGAGTTAAACGAAGAAGAAAAAAGAGGGGTTATTGAAGCAATCACAAAGTTTACCTCTGGAAAAAATGCAACTGAGATAATGTCAGAATTAATCGGATATACCTATACATTTCCCAGAGAAGATAAGAGAAGTTTTTTGCGAGATGGAAGAGAATTTTCAACTATGCTTAATTCTTGTGGAAGAATCAATAGATCAGGTGTTGGAATTGCGATTTGCATGGGAGATAGGAATAAGATTCTTCAAGAAGGTGAAACAATACTAACAGATTATAGAAAGATGATTAGAGAATATATGAATATTCTTGCAAATGAAAGATGGAGGATTTCTGAAAGTGAGACATGTGTGATGGTAAATGCCGAAGGAGTTGTTCCTGAAACAATGACTGGAACAATTTCATCATTAATTGCTGGTTCTCCTAAAAACTCAGGTAAAATTATAATTTTAAGGACCCAGGGTGAGGAGAACACAATTAAGTTTTCTTCAAGAAAGTCATTTAATTGTAAATCAGAGGTGAATCTAAGTAAATTGATGAGGACAGGAGCTGAGAAATTTGATGGGGTAGGAGGAGGTCACGATGCAGCAGCAGGGGCAAAAATAACTAAAGACAAATTGGATGAATTTCTTAATTATTTAGATGTAAATGTCATTAATTTGTCAAGTTCAGGTTTTTCTCAATAACCTTTCAGCAGAAGAAGCAGATGCTGTAAAAAATGCATTAGAACCAGATAATGTAAATTTTCCAGAAGGATTGAGTCTAAATATTGAAAAAATTGATAATGAACTGGTTTTTAATTTTGAAGGTAAGGAAGATATGCGAAAATTAATTGGTACAATTGACGAAGTTTTAGAGCATGTTCAAGTGGTTCTAAAGGTGATTAAAAAATGCTAGACCCAAAAATTATCAAAGAAAAATCTCATATGATTCTAGATATGCTTAAAAAAAGAGATGTAGAATTTGATTTAGATGCTCTGATAGATTCGGATCAAAATAGAAGAGAATTCATTATAAAAACTGATGAATTAAGAAAGAAGAAAAATCAAATGGCATTAGAGATTTCTCAAAAAAAGAAAACAGGTCAAGATGCTTCTCAAATCATATCTGAAATGAAACAGGTTTCAGCAGAACAAATGAAATTAGAATCATTACAAGAAGAGAATGAAAGAAAATATACAAAACTAGCTCTGAGCATACCTAATCTAATTCACAGCACAGTTCCCATAGGAAAAGATGAAACTGCCAATAAGGAGATCAAGAAATGGGGAGAAATTCCTGAATTTGATTTTAAGATAAATGATCATATCGATATTTCCGAAAACTTGAATTTAGTAGATCTTGAAAGAGCATCCAAAGTTGCAGGTGCCAGATTCTATTTTCTGAAAAATGAACTTGTTCGCCTAAATCAATCTCTTATTCATTATGCACTAGATTTTCTTGCGGAGGAAGATTATTCACTTATTCAACCACCATATATGATTAATCGGCAATCTATGGAAGGTGCAATAATTACAGACGATTTTGAAGAAGTAATCTACAAAGTAGAAGATGAGGATCTTTACATGATTGGAACCTCAGAACATGCACTGGCTGCTATGCATTCAAATGAAATTATTGAAGGAAAAGATCTTCCATTACGATATGCTGGGACAAGTCCATGTTTTAGAAAAGAGGCAGGAGCACATGGTAGAGATCAAAAAGGTATTTTCAGAGTACATCAGTTTGACAAGATTGAACAATTTGTTTTTACTCGTCCAGAAGATTCATGGCGAGAACATGAAAAAATGTTGGAAATCACAGAAAAATTTTATCAGAAATTAGAGATTCCTTATAGGGTAATGCTTTTGTCAAGTGGAGATTTGGGGAAGATTTCAGCAAAAACCTATGACATTGAAGCCTGGATGGCAGGACAAAATGCATATCGTGAAATTGTATCATGCTCAAATTGTTTAGATTACCAAGCAAGGAGATTAAAAATTCGATTTAGAGAAAAAACAAATGAAGATACCCAATATGTTCACACACTTAACAGTACCCTTATTGCAACATCTAGAGTGTTAGTTTCAATCATGGAAAATTTTCAAACAAAAGATGGTCATGTTAAGATCCCAAAAGTTTTAGAAAAATATATGGGCAAAAATACAATATAGTCACATACCCTTATATTTTGGATTCAAAGGTCGATAATAATTGGCGCGTAGAAAAGGCAGAGTAAAGGACAAATGGAGAGAGAAAAGGTGGATTACTGTAAATGCTCCTGATTCATTTAATAATGTTCCAATAGCATATGTGCCAATTACTGATGACGAAAATGCACTAGGCAGAGTTATTGAAGTTACATTATACGATATACTAAAAGGTGATCCATCACAACATCAATACAAAATTTACTTCCAAATTAACAAAGTTGATGGAGAAAAAGCTTCAACAATTTTTAAGAGATTTGAATATTCCAAAGAATTTTTACGAAGTTTAGTAAGACGGGGCTCATCAAAAATTAATTTTATTATAGATATTAAAACTAAAGATGGATATATCTTTAGAATAAAAGTAATCGCATTAACACATAGACAGCTTAACACATCAAGAAAACATGCATTAAGATTGATTGTAAGAGATGTGATTAATAATACAGTTCCTCAGATGACAATTGATCAATTTGTTCAAGCAACATGCTACAGTAAGATTAACTCAGATATTATGGCTGCTTTTAAGAAAGTCATAAGAGTAAGGCACGTAGGTCTAGAAAAAGTCAAACTTATTAGAACTGCAGAGAAAGAAATTACATTACTTGAAGCATAGATAGTTGTCAATCTCACTTTAGAATGGATGAAAAATTAGAAGTTACAATTGACATAATTGTGCATGCTACAGAAGATATTTCAAAAATTTTTCAGGCATTTGAGGAAACCTTTGGATTAAATGGTGAAGAGTTTTCTATTAAATATACTACAGGACATTATGATAATCCGATTACAATACTAAATGCCAAATTAGTCAAAAAAAGAGCTATGAAGTTTATTGAAAAATTTTTGAAATGTCTCTCAAAAGAACAACTAGATCAAATGACCGATGAGATTGAAGAAAGAACAGTGGATTCCAGATATCACATTAGAATGGACAAACAGGAATTGATTAATGGTAAAATAGTGTTTAAAGAGAAAAATTCGATTAGATTGAAAATCCATACTCCAATTTACAACAAAAAAGAAATAGTGAAAACATTTAGAAAAATATTTGAAATTGTCAACTAGATTAATTAGGAATAAACAACTAATCAAACTTGGGAATGAGGAAATAACAGCCGCTCCAGTCTGAGCGAAAGCCTTGAAGATGCCGCGACGAACCGACCCCATTTAACAACTAATTATACAAGATATTATTTCAGATAAAAGCAAGGTATTATTTTAAATACGGATGAACGACGCTTTGTATAGTGGCAGATTATGATGTTATAGTTGCTGGAGGAGGATTAGCAGGAACTATTACAGCTCAGGCTATTTCACATTATTCAAATCAAAATTTCAAGATTCTCTCAATTGATAGAAATCCTGAGATATTTCCAGGAAGAAAATCGTTAACTGGATGGACATGTGGTGATGCTTGTTCAAAAGAAGCTGTTGACTATATGAGTAACAGAATCAAGGTTAAATGGAGTAGACCAGAAATTGAACATGATGTAAAAGGTGTTATGGCATTCTCACCTGATAAAGAGACTGCAATACCATTTGATGGGGCAGGTTACATGCTCAATCGTCAAAAGCTTCCAGAAATCCAAAATGGGCGAGCAAAGAAAATGGGAGTAGAATTTGATTTTGATATCAATCTAACAGGTTTAATCTATGAAGGGCAACAAGTGATAGGAGTTAAAGGTATCAACAACAAAACAAAACGGCCATACAAAAAAACTGCAAAAATTGTAGTTGATGCAACAGGAGTTACCTCGGTACTTAGAAATCAAATTAAAAATACAACCAAAGTTGAACGAAGAATTGATAGACGAGATTTAGAATCTACAGGTAGATATATCATGTATTTTGAACATGGAGAAAGAAATCTTACAGAATTTGATCCTAATTATTGTATTATTCATCTTGATCAAGAAATAGCACCTGGAGGATATGGATGGGTTTTTCCAAAAGGAGACAACAAAGTCAATATAGGATTAGGAGTTGAAAAATCTCTTTTAGAAAAAAGAAATCAAAGGTTAGGAAAAAAAGATAATGTAGAATCTTTAATGAAAGAATATCTAAACAAGAATAAGGCAATTAAAAATGCAAAACTTTCACAAGATCCAGAAGATGTTAATAATAATTCAGGAATTTTCCAAGTTTCAGTAAGAAGACAAAATGACTGTCTAGTTTCTGGAGGATATATGTTAGTGGGAGATTCTGCATGGATGCCTAAACCAATCGATGCAGGAGGTATTGGTCCTGCATTAATTGCAGGTACAATTATTGGAAATAATATAGTCCAAGCAATTGAATCTAATGATGTCTCAGAAGCAAGTTTGTGGCAATACAATCTAGATTTTATTAAAGAGTATGGATACAAGACTGCAGGTCTTGAATTATTTAGAAGATTAGTTCAAACCATGACTAATGACCAAATAAGTTATGGTATGAAACACTTTTTGGGAAATCTTGATGTAGAGTCCATTAGTAAAGGTGAACATCCAGACTTTTCAGGTCTTGGTAAAATTGGAATGATTATACGTGGCATTATGAACAAAACTGTTGCAGAAGGTCTCAAATATACATCTAAACAAAATCAATGGTTAGTAGAGCACTATAATAATTATCCAAAGGACCCATCAGGTTTTGATGAATGGAATAAATCCTTGCATAAAACTCTTGATGAGTCATTTGTCAAAATTGCATCATTTGCAAGTTAGAACTAAAATTAAATATTGTAAACATTAAGAAGATCGTACTTGAGTCAGACATCATATCTAGATTGGAATAATTCTATTGACATATTAAACAAGGCATATGATACAAAGCTTTTTGTTCTAATAATTGGACCAAAAGGTACAGGAAAAACATCACTAGTAAGAGATTTTGCAAAGAGTAAAAATGCCAAGTTAGAATCAATCAATTTTAGCCTAAGAACAAGAGAAAGTCATCTAATTGGAACAAAAACTCTAACTGATGGTACCGTCAGTTTTGATGAAGGCATTTTGATAAAATCTATGAGAGAAGGAAGTATGTTGTATCTAGATGAAATTAATTCTGCAGAAGCAGACGTGCTACTTAGATTAGATGAAGCACTAGATGACAGACGACAAATTTCTCTTAAAGAATCAACTGGAGAGATTGTAAAAGCAAAAGATGATTGGTTTGTAATTGCAACAATAAATCCTCTGACACATAGTGGTACAAAGGAACTACCACCTCAGTTGCTTAGTAGATTTCCAGTCAGAATCAATTTAGAATATCCACCAGAAAATATAGAGATTGAAATAGTAAAAAAATATGTTTCAGATGAACATGAATTGGATCTAGTTCAAGGAATAAAGTTAGCAAATACATTGAGACAAGCAGCCGCTGTTGAAGAATTGTTTTATTCACCAAGTTTGAGAGAAACTATTGCATTTGGAAAATTATTAGATAAAGGGGTTTCACCTAAAGAAGCAGCAATGATTGTTTTTGGTAATGTATATACTCAATGGGGAAACATAGAATATCAAAAAGTAAGTGACATCATCACTTCAATGTTTGGAAATTAGATGCAGTCCTTAGAATTAAGAAATGAAACATTAGTAGAAATTGCTACATTTCTAGTTAGAAGATGGGCTGAAAAAGAAAATGTTGTTGTTGAATTTTCAGATAAAATGGAAACAAGGACTAGACTGAATGAAAATAAAGTAATTCTAACACCACTTGAAAAAAGGATTGGAGACAATTTTCAAAGATATAGGCAATTTAGAACAATTTTATGGTATGAAGCAATGCGAATCAAATTTTGTAAAAAAATTCTCAGTAATGATCATGCTTTTGGATTTATTCTAAATACAATGGAAACTCGAAGAGTAGAACAATTAGGCAGAAAGATTTGGAGGGGAATGGACGAAGAAATAATATTTAATTATGCATATATGCTAATAGAAAGACCACAACTACACACAGTTTATGGAAAAGCTAGGATTGTAGAGGCTTTCTATCAGTATTTTATTTTTGGAGCACTAAAGGGAGAAATTCAATCTAGTCATTTTGAAAGAATAAAAAAAGCAGCAGTATTTGCCAAAAAAATTGTTGATGAAGCAATAGCAAAAAATTATGATACAGACTGGTTGGAGAATAAAGTAAGCGAAATAATAAAAATTTTAGATATTGATTCGCTTCTTACAATTCCTGTTTCATTACCTTTCATGAAAGCAGGGATGGCATTAACGCAAGAAGAAATTCTAAAATTTCTTTCAGTAATTTCAAAAAATAAAGAAGGGGATTTTGGAAAAATTGATCCCAAAGCAGTGTTACGAGGAGATAATGTTTACAAGGAATATCAAGTATTATTGGATGAAAATAAAAAAAGTGATAACAAGGGATTATCTCCAGAAACAATTGGTGTTCAAATTCCACCTACAAATAATGTAGATGAGACTATGATCTACGATATTAGTTTGATTAATAGTTTGAAGACAAGATTTAAACAATTAAAATCGGGTTGGAAAGAACAGCATCTCAAAAGTGGAGATGAATTTGATGAAGAAAATTATATTGATGGACATGATTCATTTTTCACCGATGTAAAAAAGTCAATTAAAACAAAAATTGTGATTTTATTAGATCATTCTTCAAGTATAGCATCGGATGCACTAGAATACAAAAAAGCGACATTAGCTCTATGTGAAGTGCTTGCATATCTTAAAGTAAAATTTGCAGTATATGCATTTAGTACACAAAATAGAATAGTTACATGTTGGCTTGTAAAATCGGATAATACCAAATGGAATAATGTTTCAGCAAAAAGATTAGCTCAAATTGTGGCAAATGGATCAACACCACTTGCAGAAGTGTATGGCAAGATGTTTCCTATTCTACAATCAAAAAGACCAGATATTTTCTTGACTCTAACTGATGGAGAACCATCAGACCCAAATGCCGTAAGAGTTATGGTAAAATCTTTCAAGGGACTTGGCATAAAGATGGTTGCAATGGGATTAGGACCAAATACAATGAGAGCAACCACCATAGCGAGTAATCTGAAATATTTAGGATATGAAAAAACGTTGGCAGTAAGTAGACTAAATGACATTCCAGATAAGGTAATTGGCGTTTTAGGCGAAGCATAGATTCCAATTAAAACAAAAACTTCTAATTTTGGTTACAAGACACTTAAACATGTCAAATTTAGAAATTACTGCTGAAGAATTGAGAGTGGATATTCAAAATAAAACTCCCTTATTAATTTTAGATATTAGAACCCCAGAAAACTATATGTCTGGACATATTGAAGGATCTGCCAATGCTAAATGTACCAATATGCAACAAAAACAAGCTGTCATGTCTAGACTACCAAGAAATCAAAAAATTATATTGATTGATGAAGATGGAAATGAATCATCTCAAAATGCAAATATGTTAACAAGGTTTGGCTTTGATGCACATTATCTTAAGGATGGGATTAAAAGTTGGACTAGTAAACTAGTAAAAAGTTCACAAGAAACGGTAATCCCAAATGAGAAATTGTGGAATTTATTAAAAAATAATGAAGATGTATTTTTGTTAGACGTCAGGGAACCTATGGAATTTGCAGAATTTAAGATTCCAGGTGCAGTAAATATTCCTTTGTCTGAATTATTTACATCTGATTATAAAGAAAAAATTCCTAATGATAAAAAAATTATTACTATTTGTTCACATGGAAATAGATCAATGGTTGCTACTTTTGCACTTGCTCAGAAAGGATTAGAATCGACATCACTTGATGGCGGTATGTCAAGATGGAATCAAGTTCTAAATGCAAACATTGTAGTTAAAGAGGATGATTTGATAATTATTCAGGTGGAGAAAGTTGGAAAAGGTTGTTTGTCTTATATTGTTGGCTCAGAGGGGGAAGCAATAGTAATTGATCCAACATATCCACCTTCAAAATATCAAGAATTTGCAGAAAAGGAAGGATTGAAGATTACTAAAGTCATCGATACACATCAACATGCTGATCATGTTTCAGCAGCAAAAGAGCTTTCAAGGATTACAAATGCTCAATTATATTTTAGTGCAAGAGAGGACTACAATATAGAAAATATAAAAGCCAGAGATGGTAATCTTATTCCAATAGGAAAAAAGCAAGTACGAGTAATGCACACACCTGGTCATACTGCGGGAAGCATGACATACGTCATAGATGAAATCTATGCATTTTGTGGAGACATATTATTTGTAGAATCTATTGGGAGACCAGATCTTCGTGATCAAGCTGAGGAATTTGCAAATGAATTACATGAGACTCTTCACAATAAATTATTGAATCTTCCTCCAAAAACTAAGATTTTTCCGACTCATCACGGTGAGGGTGTAAAACCAACAGCAAATGGAATTTTTTATACTACTCCAGAGATGGCAAAAAAATTATCATTGTTGGATTTAACTAAAGAGGAGTTTGTAAAAAGAGTTGTAAATATGACAACTCCTAGACCCATGAATTATGCAATGATAATTAAGGTAAACAAGGGGGTAATTCCAATTACATATGAGCAAGTACCAGATTTAGAAATGGGACCAAATAGATGCAGTGTTCAATCATCTTAGATTAGGATGAAATTAAGAAACAATCATGAAATGTCTTTCGGTTTCTCAGCCTTTTGCAGATTTGATTATTACAGGTAAAAAAGTAATTGAGTTAAGAAAATGGAATACAAATTTCCGTGGAGAGTTTTTTATTCATGCTCCAATAAGAATTAGAACTGAAGATTGTAAAAGACTCAAAATTACTAAAAAACTAGTTACAGGAGCAATTATTGGAATGGCAGAGATTTATGATGTAAAAAAATACAAATCACAAAATGAGATTAAACAGGATCAAAAATTTCATTTTGCATCAAAAAATTTTCATGATAGAACTTTTGGTTTTTTACTAAAGAATCCAAAAACATTTAGAATTCCGATTCCATGTAAAGGGAAATTAGGGTTTTTTGATGTAGATTTACCAAAGACTAAAATCAAAAACAAGGATCTTGTAATAGATATTATTGATGAGGAGTTTAGATACCAATGGATTGGACATCATTAGAAATCCTGATCATACAAAAATATGACTAGTATATATAAAGGACCTATTTAAAGTCCCTCGACATGCCTCAGACTAAACCTATTGTCAGTGTTGAAAATGTTGTAGCATCAGCATCAGTAGACCAAAAAATTGATCTAAACGAAATTACTGAAAAATTTCCAGATACTGAATATCATCCTGAACAATTTCCAGGATTAGTGTTTAGATTAAGCAATCCCAGAACTGCTACGTTAATTTTCAGAACTGGTAAAATGGTTTGTACTGGTGCAAAATCTGAAGAGATGGCAATAAAGGCAGTAAACACAGTAGTGCAAAAATTACGAAAAGGTAAAATTAAAATTAAAAACGATGCGGTAGTTACGGTCCAAAATATAGTTGCTGCAATTAATTTAGGAGGAAAAATTCATTTAGAAAAAGCAGCTAGGACTTTACCAAGAAGCATGTATGAACCAGAACAATTTCCAGGATTAATTCACAGAATGCTTGATCCAAAAACGGTCATATTATTATTTGCCTCAGGAAAACTAGTTTGTACTGGTGCAAAAAAAGAATCAGATGTATATCGCTCTGTTCACAATCTACATGCATTATTAGAAGAAAAAAATCTAATGATTTATGATCAATAGAATTTTTGATATTCAGATAATTAAATAGAAATGAATTTAGATGTCCGAAGATAAATTCAAAAAAGAAATGAGCAAGTTAACACCTGAGAATGGCTTTGATTTAGTAGGTATAGATTATTTTTCAGATTCTGAAGAACAATTGTACTTTATAGAACATTTTGAAATGTATCAAGACGCACTTGCTGCAAAAAAAGATCGAAAAAATACAGATGAATATTTTATTTTATACAAAGGTCCAGGGGGAGAATATTTATCTCGTTAGGAGATAGAGATACTAAAACTGTACTTAATTTCACAAACAATTTTATCATTTAGTAATTAAAGACACTTTTTATGAAAAGTGAAACAACTGATTTGATAGATACATTATATGATAAAGAAAAAGATTATCAATATTATAATTCCCAACAAAATTTAAGAAAAAGTCCCAAGGCAAAATATCAAGTTTTTGATGAATTTGAATTTACTCGAGGAAGAGAAGTTTTAGGAAACTTGATTGTTCATGGGATGATAGCCTCAGGAGGTACAGACATTGATTGGTTAATAGAACATAATGGTGGTTTTGTAATCTTAGAATTCAAGGGATTTCATAATGATAAAATTAACATTCCAAAAGGTCAAATGTTAGCGTATGAAAAATTACATGCAAAATTAAATCATGTCACAAAATGCTATCTATACATCATAGGATGTGACGATATTGATTTTTCAAATCCGGATTTGTCAGTATGGTTTTTTGAAATTAATCAATGGAAGACAGGTGCTATTCCAAAAAATACAACTGATATTTATGGAGATGGACTAAAAAAACAGAATAAATTTATTATTTATAGAGAGTACATGGAAGAAATTAAAATTGAAAAATTAAGAGAATTGATAGATACTCATTGGAAAGAGTTTGAAAAAAATTAAGATGTAAAAGAGAATGTTCTTGATTGTGTTTCTGAATTATTTTGTGCCTTTAATATGAAGGTACCAGATTTTTCCCATCCAGAACCGGCAGCAATAACTAATGTAGAAAATCGCCCATCGCTCTTTGTTTTTACTTGCTCTGCCCACACTATAGTACCATCTTGTTTTTCAATTGAAAGATCAACAAAATCAGAGGTAATAGATTTTCCACTAATTGAAATTATATCTTTTTTTTGATAAGAATTTGAGTCAGTTTCAATTGAAAATGATGTTGCAGAAGTTGTTATTGATTTTGTTACTGTCGTATTTGGTACAACATCAGTTATTCCTGAGGACATAACTGCAATAATGATGATTATTGTCAAAGCTGCACCACCAAACCCGAGGATCATCTTTGTATCTTTAGACTTTGATTTGGATATTTTAGGTGTCTCTTTTTGGAAAATTTGGGATTTTGGAATAGATGTAGGTTCTGAAATAATGACATCAGGAATATTTGATTTCTTAATAGACTGTTTGTCTTCAACAAGAGGTTTGCGACCAAGATATTTTTCAGCTAGTTTTTGTACATAGTTTCTTTCATAATTGCTAATTACTTCGTTATTCTCAAAAGCCCTGAAAATCTGTCTAAGGATTTTTTCATCACCTTTTTCTTTATCTAATAGTTCTTTGACGTCATCAAAAAGAGGATCTGACATGCAGTTTTATTCTCCTATTGATTATTTATGAAGTTACCTTGTTTAATATTGCGAATGATGAATGTCAGATTATGTGGAATAAATTTTCTGAGCTTGGATAATTACAGTTCGAATATAATCTTTTGCTGTGGAGTCAGAAACTCCCATTTGTTTTGCTCTCTTAAATAGATCTTTTTCAATAGGATTACTTAGATAGTATTTTAAAAGATAGTTGAGTCTATGTGATCTTTTTTCATCACTTTTCATACAGAATCTTTTTTTTATTTTACTAAAAAGGTCAGAGGATTATGTAATAACCAAAATGTAATAATATATCATAAAATTTATATAAAAACATATAATCTTTTTTAAATCATAGAGATTTAGGAATGAAAATGAAACGAATCGAGGCAACTATTCAAATAGATAAAACGGGTGCAGTATCTGATGCAATAAAGAGTTTAGTTGGAGGTTTTACCATTCTTGAAGGAAACGGTAGAGGTTCTGGCAAAAGACAAACAATGAGAGCAGGGAGAGGTACAGGTTCTTTTATTGCTGAATTCAACAAAGTTGCAACTGTCACTACAATTGTAGCAGATGAGAAAGCAGAACAAATTATCACAGCCATTTCAGAAGCAGCGTTCTCTGGAAATGCCGGAGATGGGATTATCACTGTCTCTACTATAGATGATGTTGTAAACATAGCATCTAAAAAGAGAGGTTCTGAAGCCCTCTAATTATTTTATTTTAATCAAATGTATAATCATATGATAATCATCATGCAGTAATTTTAAAGGAAATTAATATGAAATTTTTGGATATTGACATTATTTTGGACATTTGTGTTTACTGCAGTTTTGATCTATCTTAGTGCAAATCTGGTTATGACAGTAGATAATCTTGATGGATGGCTTAGAATTCTATATTTTGCAGTATTGATTCCAGGTTATTCATTAGTAGTTTTTCAAATTAGAATGTATTTCAAAAATAAATACGAATCTCATACTATTGATTAATCAGGGTTAAATATGGTTCTAAAATTTAAGATAATTTAAAGAGATAATTGTATTGAAAGGGATTTACTGGTTAATTTTAGGATTATGTGTGTGGTTTGTTCCTAGTATTATTTTTCAAGTAATTGTAACGTCTGGGGAATCAGGGGTAACAGCTGAAGAAGCTGTCTCAGATATACCAATTGAATTTGTAATTGCCCAGTTTGGTGTAGCCTTGGTAATTATAATTAAAGGTGTCTTTACAATTAGAAAAGAAAGAAAGGCAGCAAAGATAGAAGATAGTCGTAAGAAAAAATCCAAGAAGAAATGATAAATAAATCTACTGAGAGAAATCAAGTGTTTCTCTCAGTCAGGTATCACTTTGGGTGACATGTTTTTTGAAGGGATGAGTTGTTTTACAAAATAAGTATAAAAGCTAATCATCACATCATTCACATTGATAGATAAATCATAAGAAGTTTTTATTCAGGAATGAAAATTAAACAACAGTGCCTGATAGAAAAAGAGACAAGTTTTTTCAAGAAAAACTAGATGAAATTTTAAGTGAGAGAGATATCAGATTTGCAGGGTTTGTAGACCCTGAGGGGAATTTAATTAAAGGAAAATTTCAAGAGGGCATAATTCCATTTGAAGATGATGAAGAACAAGTGAAAATCTATAGAGAGTTAGCAATTAGAGTAGCCACCAGAGAAAAATTTGATTATTCTATGGGACGTGTAAAATATTCAGCATCACGACGTGAAAAATTAGTAATGATGAGTTTTCCTTTAAAAAAAGTCATTCTTTTGATTACAGCAGAACCAAGCATAAATATCGATAGATTAGCTTACAAAATAATCCAAATGTTAGGAAAAGAATGGAGTGAGTTTTTTGGTCAATAAAATAAAGTATGATTTGATTTATTCTTGCCCTTTGATTCCCATCAAAGTTAATGTGGATCTAATTTTTGGGATTTTTCTTATTTTCCAAGTAATTGTTTCGCGTAATGCTTCAACCTGACTTGATTCAACTTTTGCCAAAATATCATATGCACCAAATGTACCATGGACTTCAATAACACCTTCAATAGATTTCAATTCAGAAATCACTGCTTCTTCTGATCCTAATTCGCAATTTATGAGGACATATGCAATAGCCAATTATGATTTATCTCCTATTTTCATAATTAAATTGTATTTTTGAAATATATAAGAATGATTGATATTATTTAAAAATATGCTAATTTTCATAGATAAAATATGTATGACCATAAAGAAATTTTAAAAATATATTAAAACTAAATAATTATGAACAAGTTTCGGACATAATTTTTTTCAGTTCTTCCAAATTTTTTGACAGAGAAATTTTTGCTCTTAATTTTGTTCCACCGATCATTCCTTTTGTAAAATGCATGGCTTGACCCTTGATATTTACAAATTTAATTTTGTAGTTATTTGTTAAATTAAGATAATCAAAAAAAGAACCCAATCGGTCTTTAGTTGAATATTCTTTGTAAGAACCAGTTTTTAGATAATCATTTATCTGTTCAAATAAGAACGGATTTCCCATAGCACCTCTACCAATCATTACATAATCACATCCAGTTTCATCAATCATAGATTTTGCATCTTGAGGAGTTGCAATATCGCCATTTCCAACAATTGAAATATTAGAAATTTCTTTGAGTTCTTTAATCATTTTCCAATCAGATTTACCAGAATATCCCTGACTAACGGTTCTGGGATGAAGAGTAATCATGTCTATTCCTTCATCTTCAGCAATTTGTGCGATTTCTTTAAAAATATATCTACTTGCATTAGTAACACCAGAACGGATTTTTAGACTAACGGGTTTTTTTACAGCACTTTTAAGGGTACTAAAAATTTGTTTGGTGAGATTTATTTCCTGTAAAAGTGCACCACCAGCCATTTGTTTAGTGATGTGTGGTGCTGGGCATCCCATATTATAATCAATAATATCAAAAAAAGGGTCTACAATTTTTGCAGCTTTTTCTAAA
>JAOTTW010000026.1 GCA_029864235.1 Candidatus Nitrosopumilus sp. | reverse complement strand
TGGAGTCTGTACCTGCGGTGCTGGTATGCATGGATGTAACTGTTCAGCAGATGGAGTCTGTACCTGCGGTGCTGGTATGCATGGATGTAACTGTTCAGCAGATGGAGTCTGTACCTGTGGTGAAGGTTGTACCTGTGGTGAAGGTTGTACCTGTGGTGAAGGTTGTACCTGTGGTGAAGGTTGTACCTGTAGTGAAGGTTGTACCTGTAGTGAAGGTTGTACCTGTAGTGGATATGGTCAGCAAGGATGTTCATGTGGTCAACATGGAAAATATGGAATGATTGGACATGGAATTGGAGGACATACCATGAAAGCAATATCTGGAACAGTTCAATCCTCACAAGATCCTGGAATGGGACACGACCAACATCAACTCGCAGTATTGCTACCTCCAAGAGATAGTCCATATACGGGATTACTGACTTACTCTGCATCTGAAAATGTTCAACTTGTTGCATTACACGGACCAATAACTGAAAGTGAGGACATGGGACAAACTATTTGGACTCCAGATGGTGATACCAAGTTTGCACTAACATTAGTTGATAAACAAAACAAGATGGGAACATGGATGTTTACAGGTAACGCACTAGCTGTTCATACATTTAATCAAGATCCATTTGCAATTACTTACTCTATTGCAACAATAGATGGCGCACATGGAATGATGGGACACAAAATGATGCAAGAAACTAGTGGATGCAACTGTTCTGAAGATGGAGTCTGTACCTGTGGTGCTAGTTGCGCATGCGTACAATAATCTCTTTTTCTTTTTCTTAGACATTTATGAAATTATTTCATGTATGAATAGTACAATGGTTACTGTTTATTGATCAATGAAAAATTAGGATCAAAATTTAATTTTTAGATATGATTTGAGATCAAATCAAAAAATCATCTCATTAATGCAGTAATCTCTATCTAAGGATCAATCTTTTTAAAATTCAATATTCATTTTTGAGATACTATAATTCTATTAAAGGTGATAACAAATTTGATTCTAATTTTATCGGTGTTATAATTTCTTGAGTTGTGTTTCCATGTGGGATCCAGAAATGGAAAATGTATATTGATTGATTTGAATTTCTGAAAAAAATTTGTATTGTAATTGAGATATTGTTAGTCATCACCTGTCAAGACATGAAGTATAATTAATGCAACTAACAAGAACACCAAGCCAAACTGCCCGTGCAAAAGTCTGTTGAAAACCTTGGTGTTTCTTGATGAGGTATATCTCAGCAATATTCCACTTATCATCAAAACAGTCATGGTTATTGCAAGGGATAATGAGATGGAATCTAGATTATTTACAAGTAGAAGACCGTGTGTCATTCCAGCAAAATACCCAATTGAATTGAGAATTATGTGAAAGTTCAGAATTGGTTTGTAAAATTGAACTGCCTGTTGTACCATCTGAAGAGACTGACCACCTGCACGAACGGCAAATCTCCTCCATTTGTTAAACACAATAAACGGTAGATTTGCAATGACTCCTGCACCAAGTGCCACCCATCCCAAGTTTTCTATGGCATCCTCTGAATCATCATCGTCATCATCTGCAAAGGTAGGTATTGGTGCTAAAAATAATAAAAGAAAAATGATCGGGATGATTTTTGTATTCATTTAATCACCTCGATGCTGAAAGTTTTGGTTGTTTGGTCTTGTAGATTTTGTATCCAGTGTATGTAACAGAGCCTGCAATTACTGCAATTGTTCCATAAAGGATTACATCTGGTATTCCTCCACCAAGTGCTAATCCTTCATCATCGTCATCTTCATATTCTCTTTCTCGTTCTCTTTCTTGCTCTCTTTCCATATTGCCAAATCCCTCTCTTTGTTCGTATTCTCCTTCCTTATCATCCCATTCATCTTCGTCAGCAAAGACCGTGGGAACAGTAACAACAGAAAGTGTTAGAATCAAAAATAAGCCTAGTGTAAGGGCATTCATTGCTTTCCCACCTTTGGTGTTTCTTCATGCTGTAGCCATCTTTCCTTCTTGGTTTGTGCTAAAGCCCAGATAGAACCAACTACAACTCCAACCTGGACTATCTTTGATACCATTCCAAGATGACCAATCTTTCCTGCATGCTCCAAGCCAAGCGCAACTGCACCTGCATCAGTTCTAGTTACAGCATACAGTGCGATTATTCCAACGGTTCCTGCAATAGTTACAAGATATGGAACAGAACTGTTTAGACTCTTTAGCATCCAAAATGCAACTGGAATGTAGGCAACAGCTACTACCAAAAAGAATGGACCTTTTACCATGTCTTGTTCTTCGAATAACTCCTCAGAAGTTTCAACAAAGTAAACAGCAGAAGTTGCTATCATAAGACCAACAACAATTCCAACTATTGATTTTTTGTTCATGATTATATTACGTGAAAATGAATTTAATGCGTGTCTATGGTTCCCATTTTTTGGGAATGGCTTGTTACTCCGAAAACTTTTGCCAAAGCCTTACAATCTTATCTTCCATCTTTACATGTTCAAGCTTGTAAGTTAGTTTTCCATCTCTGTATGTTACAACAATCTCATATGTCCAGTTTTTGTAATAGCTTTCATCAAGACCTTCAAGTGTTCTGACAACTTTTGTTTTCTTTACAATTTCTAGTTCTTCTAGCTTTCTTGTCTTACGATATGCGGTTGATTGTGGAATGTTTAGTAGATTAGATATTTGCTGTATTGTAAGTTCTGTCTTTGATAATACTTTGATTATTTCTCTGCTCTGCTTATCAGATAGTATGGATAGGATCTCATCGAAATTTTGCTTACTGTCGTCTTTTTTCTGGTCATCATCCCCATACATTTCAGCTTCGCTTAACCGCCAAGATAAGCACTATAAAACCTGCAATCTCAATTCCTTCTTCGATAATCTCTCCAATTAGATTCTCGCCAAATGTCTCTACAATATCGCCAATGATTGTGTCGCCTACTACGATTAATGCAAAACCAGCAGCAAGAAGCGCCATGGGAGGATATTTTGTCTTTTTGAAGGCCTTCATGGCAAGATATACTAGTGCAAAACCTACGATAAGATGAACTGCGAGTATCCCATAATGAACTTCCTGAATCATATGTTAACCTCAAATCTATTTGGTTATTTTGAATTTAATGCGTACCTATCATTCTCATGAATTGAGAATCATTTTTGAATTTTGAATTAATTTTCCATGTTAGTACTAAATTTATCAAAGAAAATTATCCTGAAATAAATAAACGAAATCTATTGAAGATATCTATTTTGTTGATAATGAATTTGTTAAATTACGTCTAATATATGAAATATAACTCAAAAAGAAAAGCAAGTATTGGATTCTACGTAGTTTGACAAGAAAATATTAAAATAAAAAATTAACTTGTTGGATTCATCATAGCAGCACGCTCTTTGGCTTTTTTATCAACTGGTGCATCTATGTATTGACCAGGCTGTGCCTGACATTCACCTATGTTGACTGAATAACCATCCAAAGTTTCAGCAATACATCCCTTATCAGTAACTGCTACTACCTTCACCAACTCAATGTTTTCTTCAGGTGCTACATACCACATTAGATATGCAAAAAGTATAATCGCACCTAATGCAATAACTCCTCCTACTATAAAGAGAGAATTTTTACCTGATGATTTTTTTGGTGTTGATCTAATTGCGGACATTTTATTCACATAATGTACGTGAAATTTCATAATAAGGAATTTGGTGATTATATCGAACATGCAGATAACAAAGTTGATTTTATCATATAGAAAATTTAAAAAAAGAATTATGGTTGGACTAGTGCAGCTCTTTCTTGCATTTTCTCAAAATAACCGCTTGTTACTTTTGATGGAACAAAATATGTTACATCAATAACATCTCCTGGTTGTGCATCACATTCTTGGATCACTGGCATAGACACTGAAGGGGTTTGAATCACACATCCCTTATCTACAATAGCTAGTACTGTTCCTTGTTCAGTGATTTCTACTGGAAACCAGTGCCAGATAGGCACAAGTGTGACCATCATTAAAATGGCCAATCCAGCTAGCACAGATCCAACATACCATTTCCATGGCATTTTCTTTTCTGTCTGTTGTGAAGTCATTTGTTATCGATATAATTACACAAATTTCACTCAAAAAGCATTTGGATAGTTTATCGAACAATTCTGTTTACAATGCTAGAAAAATATCTTCAGAATGTTCCTTTTTGTCATCAAGCAATTTTGAAAATTCTTTTTGGAATGTGTGTTTTAGCAATTCAATGTTTTTTATTTTGTAGCATACAGTGCTGTCCTTTTTGTATTTTTTAATCACGTTGTTTTTAATTAATTCAGAAAGATTCCATGAAATGGTTGAAGGACTCTTGCCAGTACTTGATACAATCTCTTTGAAGCTAGGACTTCCTTTCACTATTATATAAAAAATAATCTTCTTTTTTGTAGGCTTTCTCAGATTTCTAATTATGTCAAATTCATCCTCACCTACATCCAATGAATAATATCGTCTGTATCTTGTGTATTTTTTTGATTTTATCTTTCCTTGTCTCTCTAGTTTCTCTAAATAATGTACAATGACTCCATTTTCCAAGCTGGTCTCAGCAATCAAACCCCTTATGTGAATACCAGGATTATTCTGAATGGTTTGTAAAATTAAATCTGGTCTTTTCAATTTGATTAAGACTAATGTTTATTATTATCTAAGATTTTTGATTGATTTTATGTTCAGTAATATTCTTGTAAGAAGTTACTAAATTTTTTCATATTTTAGAATCTTAACTTTTAGCTTGAAAATCTCATTTTTTATTTAACATAGAATTTTTTCCACGTGGGTACTAATTTCTCAGCCTTAACTATATCCCCCATTCATGTCATACTCCCATCAAAATTTGAACCAAGATTTATTCTCAACAGTAATGTAGTTTTAAAGTAATAAAACTTAAAAGAATCAAATACGTCCTTTACATAAGGTTTTTGCAAATACAGGTCAGATCTGCCTTTCCCTACATGTAGAGTCTGAATCCCACCTCCCGCATCATATTTCTTTTCTCTTAATGATTAATAATAAGAAAATAATGATCAAAGAAAAGTCATGAGAAAGACAGTAATCGGGATTACAGTTGTAGGTAACGATAAAGAAGGAATTGTTGCTGCATTTACCAATTTTGTATTTGAGAAAGGTGGAAACATTGAGAAAGTAAATCAAAATGTAATCAAGGGATTATTTGGAATGTATCTTGAAGTATCTTTTACGAAACAAGTTAATATCAATCAATTTGATTCAGAAATTCAATCACTTGCAAAAAAAGAAGAAATGGATGTTAGTACTCATCATGAGACTAATTCCCAGAAAAATATAGCAATTTTTGTGACAAAAGAACCACTTTGTCTTGAGACAATTTTAGTAGATTCAAAAAAGAGGCTACTAAAAGGAAATATTTCAGTAATTGTTGGAACAGAAAATACACTTGAGCCAATTGCAAAAAAGGAAAAAATACCATTTATTATAGTTGAGGAAAAAAATCAAGAAAAAGCAGAGGCAAAAATTATTGAAATTTGCAAAAAATATGACATTGACTTAATTGCACTTGCGAGATATATGAGAATTCTTACTCCAAACTTTGTTTGGAGATATCCAAATAGAATAATCAATATTCATCCATCATTGCTTCCAGCATTTCCTGGAGCAATGGCATATGCGCAAGCATATGAAAGAGGAACAAAAATTGTTGGAGTCACCTCCCATTATGTTACTGAAAACTTGGATCAAGGGCCAATTATTTTTCAAGACTCTTTTAAAGTTGACCCAAATGATTCACTAGAAGAAATTAAGACAAAAGGACAGCAACTGGAAGCTCAAACTTTACTAAAAGCAGTAAAAATGCATCTAGAAAATAAGCTAGAAGTAAGATGGAGAAAGGTCCATATCAAATCCAAGTGATAAGATGATAGAGGTTAGTTCCTATTTTGATCCAATTCTAAGAAAAGATATTAAAACAAAAAAAATGATTGCAATAATTCCAGTAGGCTCAATTGAACAGCATGGTGCACATCTTCCAATATCAACTGATTCAGATATTGTTACTGAAGTTGCAAAAAGAGTTGCACAAAACAAAAGATTCTTGCTCTTGCCAACAATAACATATGGGGTTTCATATGAACATGCTCCATTCTTTAATCTAAGCATTAAAGAGTCTACATTAAGAGCGATTCTAGTAGACTTGTGTGAGTCGTTATTATCAAATGGAATCAAGACAGTCTTTGTCATAAATGGACATCATGGGAATCTAAAGCCCATAAAAAATTTGGATAAAAAACTACAAAAGGTGGTAAAAAACAAGCTAAAGGTATTTTCATTGTCATACTGGCATTTTATGAGAAGAGAATTTGATCATGCAGGATTTGTAGAAACATCACTTATGCTTGCCATATCTAAAAATGTTAGGATGAGTTATGCAAAAAAAGGATTAATCACAGATGGAATGAATCAGCAAGAGATAGATAATTTAGGACAACTTGCATCAAAATCATTTCCTAAAGTTACAAAGAACGGAATTTGGGGAGATCCAACCGAGGCTACTAAAAGAGATGGACAGAAAATACTGGATGAAATTGTTGAGAATTTATCAAAAAAGTGTCAAACTTGCCTTACTGAGCATATCTCATAGTTACACCAATGAAATTTTAATATAATCCCTCTATATCTAAGCCAATAAGTGAAATAGATGTCCGTTGATATGGCAGTAAAAGTACTGGATGAGAGCATAAATCAAGTTGTATTGATAAAACTCAAAGGTGGTAAAACGATTAGAGGAAATCTACTTGGTTTTGACCAACACATGAACCTGCTACTTGACTCTTCAGAGGAAATTCCTACTGAGGGTGATTCAAAAAGCCTTGGAACCATTGTCGTTAGAGGAGACAATGTAGTTATGATATCTCCTCCACCAGTAGTAAATTAGGTGGTTTAGATGGTAAAAGGCACAACTTCTATGGGTGGCTTTACAAAGAAGAAAGTCCATATTAGATGTAGACGATGTGGAAAAAACTCTCTTCATAAGAGACACCATACATGTGCAAGTTGTGGATTCCCAGAGGCAAAACGCAGAAAGTATTCCTGGATTAAATGGTATACATAGATGCAAGAAATTGTCATCCTGCTTAGTTCATTAGCCGGTGTTGCTACAGCAGCAGTAGTACGAAATATACCAAGAAACAAAAACCAGCTTCTCAGCCTCGGTGCCAGTTCTCACATCAAGAGCCAAATTAGGACTTTGAATATAGAAAAAGATATTCTCACGAAAACAATTTCACGATTATATCAAGCAGACTCTGAATTTTCAAAGATTCAACGTGATAAGCTATTGTTAAAATATCAGCATCAATTGGGAATTGTTCTTGCAAAATTAGAAAAATTAGAGCAAGCAAGTAAACATCCAGACTTGGGTCCAGTTGGAGATGGTCTTATTACTTTGATGGATCAAAAGCTATCAAAGCTTGATGATAGACTCTATGAGTTATCATCAAAGATTTCAACAGCTAAAATATCTGTACCAGAAATAAAACAAGATAGTAAATCAAAATACAATGAAGAGATGAAACAAGATAGTAAAATAAGAGTAAAAACAATCAAAGACGCATTCAGTTTTGAAAAGCTAAAACAAACACAAGATCCAATTGTGATTCCACCACCAAGACAGAGACAATCATTTGAATTAACGACACTTACTAGATTATCAAGGAATGAACCAAAGTTTCCATTATTTGAAAAACACGTTGAACCAAAATCAGTTATACCTGAAGTAACAAAGCCAAAAGTAGTAAATGAAGTTATTCAACCAAAACAAAAAATTGAGGATAAGATTGAGATTATCCAGTCAATCATTCCAAAATCAGAACTAAAACTAGAGACAAGACCAGATCTTATCAAGGAAGTAGCAAAAATTACAGAGCATAAAGCTTTACCCGAACCTCAAAAGAGTCCAAAGTCAACAATATTAGATGATGACTTTGATGAGGACGATGATTCAGACGATCTAGATAAAATTAAAGGAGAGATCATGAATGTTCTCTCCAAGCTAGACCAAGCTGAGGTAGAGTAATTGTCTTATGATGATGCTATTGAGGCATTATCAAATGATGCGCTAAAATTAGTAAAAAATAATTTTATTATTGGATTAGGTAGCGGAAGAGCATCCACCCTACTAGTAGAATCACTTGCAAGACTAATCAAAATAAAAAATTATGATATTAAAGGAGTTCCAACTTCATTACAAATAAAACAGATAGCAGAAAAAGTTGGTATTCAATTAGTAGAGGCTGATCAAGTTGTCCATATTGATATTGTATTTGATGGAGCAGATCAAATTGATTCAGAGAAATATGTAATCAAAGGTGGTGGTGGTGCCCTTCTTCGAGAGAATATTTTGTTTAGTTTAGCTAAAAAAGTTGTAGTGATGGCAGACAAGACAAAATTTGTAAAAAACTTTACAAAAACCGTTCCAGTTGAGGTTCATCCTTTTGCAAGAAGTTCTGTTTCAAATGAAATAAAGAAACTAGGAGGAAATACAGACATTCGTTCACTTGATAGAGGATATCCATTTTTTACAGAAAATGGAAACATTATTCTTGATTGCGATTTTGGCATAATCAAAATCCAAAATCACTTACACAGAAAATTAAGCAAATTCCAGGAGTGATGGAATCTGGAATATTTCTCAGAAAGCCAGACATAATTTACAAAGCAAAGACTGGTGGAAAGTTTGACATTATCTAGCATTTAATTTTCATGCCTGATTAAATTCATAAATCCTTGGTGCTCTAACATTAGTTTTACCATTTGTTCTCGTATTTCAGGATCATCCATCATAGGACCCAATATTTCACCCATCATTTGATCAGACATTTGAGCCATATATTCAGGGTTTTCAAGCATAAATTCATGCATGTCTTGGTTCATCTTATCATTAATCCAAATATGATACATCAAATCCATCATTGTATCATAATGGGAAAACCACAGGAAGTTATTCATGGGTTTATGGTGTATGTATTCTGGGCACCATCCACACTCATCATTATGCATACCTTGATCCATTTCAGAGCCCATCATTGGTCGATGAACAGAATCCATCCACATTTGATTTTGTTTTAAAGAATTTTCCATTATTGGATACTTTTTCATTTCATAAATCATTTTTTCTTGTAGTTTAGGTTCACTTGTAATTGGACCCATTATATTTGCCAAAAGTTCTGGATTTTCTTTCATTTGAGAAATCCACTTTGTCATTGTTTTGGTAATTACAGTTGGATTTTTTATCATCATATCATGCCAATGACTCATCAAATTTTGGTTTGATGCCATGTTTTGCATTAAAGAGGTCATCATATCATGACGATTTAGGATTAACGTAAAATCAACTTTTGTAAATCCTCTATCAATAAGTTTGAGGTATGTTGAAGGAGTAACACATGCAGGATAACCGTTATTTTTTTGAAGTAGAACAAATCCTTTTTTGCATGTCAATAAATCAGGATCTGCAAACTGTTTCCACTGTTGTCTGGGTGACAAGTTCTCTGCAAAAGAATTTTCATATAAAATTGTTATTATCAAAAGATTTGTAATTAGTAAAAAACAAAATACCAAGTTAGTTTTCAATGCTCTAAAAATATAATTTAATCATAAAAATGATTCGTAGTTTATGTTACAGATCTTGAAACAAGTTTGCCATGACCAATCTTTCCAACAACTTCAAAGTTTTCTGCAACAAGTTCTCCTCTGACAATTGTCTTAACTGGCCAACCTTTGAGGTTTCTACCATCATAAACAATATAATCAGAAAATCCACCAAAAAGTTCATTTGATGCCCTGTTTTCTTTTTTCAGATCAAGCATTGTAATGTCAGCATCAGAATTTTTTTTTAGTGTTCCTTTTTTTGGATACATGCCAAAGATTTGAGATGCGTTTTGGCTTGTAAATTTGACAAATTGTTCCAATGTGATTCTGTTTTTGTTTATTCCTTCACTAAGCAAAATAGGGATTAGAGTTCCTATCCCCGGAAATCCTGCAAGAGCACTCCAAACATCATTACCACCTAGTTTCAATTTGAGTTTATTTGCAACATGATCCGTGCCTACAGTATCAATTAGATTCTTGGATAATGCATGCCATACAGCTTCATTATCTTTTTGTGATCTAATGGGAGGCATGACTTTTGCAAGATATCCATCTTGTTTCTCATATGATAGCGTGAGATAATGAGGGCATGTCTCTACAAAAATTTTGGTTCCTAGTTTTCGCTCTAGAGCAATCTGTTGTAGTGCTCTTTCTGAACCAATATGAACAAAGTAAATTACACATCCATAATTTCTTCCATATTTACATACATTCTTAATTGCCTTTGCCTCAAATTCCGGAGAGCGACTCTCAGACCATGCAGATAGACCATCTTGTTTTTTTTCTTTAGCTGTTTTAATTCCACATGCACAAGACTCGTAATCCTCTGCATGAACAAGGACAGGGCAACCAAGGGATGCTGCCTTTTTTACAGTTTCTTTAACTATTTTGTTAGTTACATCAACTTGAGCTGCAATTAATTCTGAAGAATATGGTGGCATATCCATATAGACATGCCCAACTTCTCCACCAAGATTCATATAAATTTTAAAAGATGTAATTCCTTTGTCTACACAAAATTTCATTTCATCAATTTGTTGGGAAGTAAAGATGGATGCATGTATTGCATAATCAATATAGTGATATCTTGATGCAGCATCTAGCTGTTCTTGCAAAGTCTTTTGAAAAGAGTTTTTCAATCTGAGCATCCTCATCATAGTTGTGATACCTCCTATTGCTGCTGCATGTGATTCTGTTTTTGCAGCCTCATCAATTGGTGAATATACTCCGTAATGAACGTGGGTATCAATTGGGCCGGGAACTGAGATAAGTCCACTTCCATTTATCTTATGATCATGTGCAGGAATATCATTTGTAAATCCTACAATCTTTCCTTCATCGATGATGATATTTTTGTCAATCATCCCTTGTGGTAATATAATGTGTGAATCTGTAATTATAGTGTCATAAGTCATCTGAAATTTTTCAAATCATGGAGTCTATTATGCGTTAAGAAAATTTTGTTGTAAATTTCTATTACCACTAGAGAAGAATATCATTGAAGGTTAAATGTAAAAACAACAAAATATCAATGAGATAACTCTCGGGTTTGATGGTGTTTGCCTACTAGGAGTCATTATTCATATTTACCATCAAATCTCAATTTTATTTTTAAAAATACGCTTAGAAAATGAATAAAAACACATTTCAGCGAATTATATGAGAGGGCCGATGATTTAGGAGTATAATGCCTCGTTCGCAACGAGGATGTCGGGGGTTCAATTCCCCCTCGGTCCATTATCTCCAGAAACCATTATACATAAACAAAGATTACAAAATTTCATGAGAGTCTTTGATGGAAAGAAAGCTGCGAATGAGTACATGTCAAAGCATACTCTTGCATTCTCAACACCAGAGTTAACTTTGATGAGATTTGCATTTTGGCTAGGAGATTCGGTTCCAGATCCAGAAAACAAAGAAGAGGCGATACCTAGAATGATGACATTTATGACAGAACAAGACTTTGCGCCAGTTCTAATTGATGATGATAAATTTGTTCCAACAGGTGCAGTTAGAAATTCTCCTGTTTATGGAAATGCATTAAAAGAAAGAAACACGGATGGGAAGTTTTGCTCTGAGTGTGGAACAAATCTTTCAGATACTGCAAAATTTTGTCCAGAATGTGGCACTACACAAGAATAATTTCTACTGGAAATGTCTTAAATATAAAAAATGTGTAATGATAATATGGTTTTTAGAAAATGTGCACATTGTGGAAGAGAATATGAAGATGTGTTTAATAGAAGGATATGCTCGGATGAATGTTCATTAGAAATTTCTTAAATAAAAAATCAGTTTAGATTCATGACAATTGCTCTTTGTTTGGCTTTTTGATCAACTACTGCCAAAACAAGTTCGTCTGGTTCTGAATCACAAACGCTTATGTTAGTTGAAAATCCATCAAGTGTTTCAGATATGCATTCACTTTCTGTGACAGCAATAATTTTTACATATTCTAGTTTTCTGAGGGGGTATATACTACATAAGATAGGCAAAAAAACATAATGCAACTATTGTGATTATTCCCCCAATCATAATAAGTGGCTTAATATTTGATGATTTTTCAATTGATTTTTTGGGAATGAAATTGCAGACATTTTCTTAGTAACACTATTTTGATTTTACTCATAAAGAAATTGGAGAGATTGTAGAATGGTTATAAGGCTAAAAAGGTATCCTCATTATGTTCAAGACTATCTTTAAACAGTTTAGAGAACTGTTTTTGAAACGTTTTTCTTAATAGATGTTTATCTTTAATTTTGTATTTAATTTTTCTCTTTGAATGAATTCTCTCTACAATTCCATCTTTTACTAAATCAGAAATATTTCATTATTAGTAGATGGAGTTTTTTGGATTTTTTTAAAATATCCTCGAAATGAGAATCATCTGAACTGATATGGCAAAAAGAAGACTTTGTTTTGATTTCTTTCTGAGATTTGTGATTATAGGAAATTCTTCCTCGTTTATATCAACAGTATTGAATCTTTTGTAGTGAGTTCTTTTATGAGGTTTGATTTTTCTTTGTTTTCTAACTTTTAGATGGTATTGCACTATACCGTTTTCAAGTTTGCTTTCTTTGATTATTCCTCTGATATGTACCAGGATTTTTTTCGATTATTTTTAAAATTTATGATGTTCTATCCATGTCAGTCTAATGGCAGATTATGATTTAACTATAAACAAAATTGTCAAGATAAAAAAAGTTATACTCTGAATTTGCTTATGCTCTAGTTCCACATTTTGTGCAGAATTTTGCATTTTGTCTTAATTCAGCACCACATGATGAACAAGTACTTTGGATTGATTGAATCGTTTGTCTTGGCATTAATGCAGGATCAGGTGTAGGTAATGTCCCAACATCACCAAAGGCTTCTTTTGCTGAAACAATTCCTGGTGGACCGCCAACTGGATTTTGTGCAGTACCGGCTCTTGGTGGCATTCCCATTCCACCTGCCATCATTCCAGGTTGTCCCATTCCAGGCATTAATCCAGGAGACTGGGTATTACCAGAACCAGAACCTATTGATTTTTTAAGTTCAAAAATTACTTTGATTGCAAGAAATTCGAGTGCAGAATATGCTACTACATAGTCACCAAGTCTTTGAAAGAATTCTTTATCACCAATTTGTCCCTTTTTGTACATATTGTTAGTATCAAGAAATGATTCATAGTAACCCTGAGATTCATTAAACAGGCCTTCTAATTTATCAAATAACATGTTCAATGTATCTACTTCACCAAATGACATAATCAGATCTTCTCTTTTGGAATATTAATTACTTTAGGATCAAAATGTTGGATTACTTATTTTCTTTCTTAATATACTGTATATAGAATATAACATTCAAAGTATTAAACAGATTAAGTTAATTTTAAGAAAATTTACCCATTAAAATCAGCATTTTTTTGTTTATAACAGAATCTAAGAGACTAAGTTTATGAGTTTAGAATATTGTATTCAGCAATATTTTGTACAGATCAATATTCAAAATATTTTTTTGATAAAATTGCGTAGTTTTGAGGGTTACTCAAAACAATTTACTAATTTTGTCTGTGATTTTGGAAACATTCTCTGCAATAAACAGGTCTATCGTCTTTTGGCTTGAATGGTATTTGGCATTCATTTCCACAGTCACCACAAGTTGCGGTAAACATTTCTCTTGGTCTGTCGTCTCTTGAACCTCTACCAAATCTGGAACTTCTGCCATAACTCGAACCTCTGCCAAATCTAGAGCCTCGATTACGTTCTTGTGGTTTATGATTTTGGAAACATTCTCTGCAATAAACAGGTCTATCGTCTTTTGGCTTGAATGGTATTTGGCATTCATTTCCACAGTCACCACAAGTTGCGGTAAACATTTCTCTTTCTCTATCAAATGACACGTCTTTCTGAAATTGAATAAAACCGTGGTGTAATTAAACTATTGCAAAACTGTTTTTAAATCAAAATTAACATAAATCTATATCTGATTTTGTATTTTACTATCTAGATTAATTAAGAATTTTAATCAAGTTTTTCAGATCAAAAAAGAAAACGTGTAATGGTTTATGCTAGCGCTCTATCAATCATATTTTTGTATGATTCTTTAGATGCAGCGCCTACTTGTTGTGCAACGATTTCACCTTTGTTGAGTAGAATTAAGGTTGGAATACTAAAGACATTATATTTAGATGCCAATTCATTGGCTTCATCAACATTGACCTTCACAAATTTAACTTTGCCTTCATAGTCACTTGCCAATTCTTCTACAACAGGACCAACCATTCTACATGGACCACACCATTCGGCCCAAAAGTCAACAAATACAGGGACATCAGAATTGATTACATCAATTTCCCAGGACTTTGCATCAGATACTTGTGTAATTCCCATTTCATTGATGATTTATAGACCACACCTAAAAAGGTTCACCAAAATTTTCACCATATTTTTTGTGGTAAAGAAAGTCAAAAAAACTGATTTAGTCATATATACTTAAATGATGTTTTAGTAAATCTGAATTATGAATGCGGAACTTAGACTTAAAAAATTAAGAGGCTCTGGCGGTTATGTTATGGCTAATGTAACAGATGAACAACAAATGAAAGGAAATCTAGGAGGTCCAGATCTCTTTTTGGCACCAATTGGAAGGATAGAAAATGAAAAAATTTCTAAACATTTTTGCAATACATGTGAAAAAGAATTTGAGGGTGCTCCAAAAATTGAATTTGAAAATCCAAATGAAGAAGTTGCAGAAAACTTGATTCTTGCAGAAAGAGGACAATACATCTGTAATACATGTAACTCTACAATTGCAGAGTACAGAGAATTCAAAAAACAAGATGAAGCAGATGAAATTGGTCATGCAAAACCATTAGAAACAGTTCAGCAAACAATCCAACCTCATGTAGAAACGCAGGTTACACAAATACCACCATCTGTACAAGTATCAACAAAGCAAACAACAACACAACCAAGTTCTACTGGTTCAGTTAGCTCTATTGTAGGATTACTAGTTTATGATGAAAATGCAAAGAAGATTGGGAGTGCAAAGCAAGTAGGCATTGATTCTAATCAATCCGTAGTTTTAATTATTACAAAAAATGATGGAGATGAAGGAAGCATTCCATGGAATAGTATTAGAAAAGTTGGGGACATTATTTTATTAGGAAGTCCAGATGTTGCAACTCAGGCATCTCAACCTGGAAAATGTCCTAGTTGTGGATTTTCAAATAAGGAAGGCTCCAAATTTTGTGAAGAGTGCGGTACAAAGATCTAAGTAAATTTAATCAATTACACAATAGGTGATGAAATGATTGGCTAAGCGTTCTATTTCAAAAGGTATTATCAAGGATATTCTAATTGTTGGGTTAGGAGTTGCTATTATTTGGATGTCTCTTGTAATTGTATTTGGAACTTCCAATCCATTTTATGTTGTGGCAAGTGGAAGTATGATTCCGGAGCTATTAGTGTATGATGTTATAATTGTACAAGGAAATGTTTCGTTTGAAGATATTCAAGTTGGAGATATTATAGTTTTTAATCGTCCATCAGATCATGATAGGGTAATTGTTCATAGAGTTGCATCAATAGTTGATGATAATCCAAAGACCCTTAGGACAAAGGGAGATGCAAATCCGGCATCAATTCCAGGAACAGACTTTCCCATTACAGAAGAAGAGTATATTGGAAAAGTAGCATACGTTGCTCCTCAGATAGGATATGTCACACAAATTCTCAAGCCACCTACCAACTACATTATAATTGCAATTGTCATAGGAATCATCATAGTCAAGGAGATAAATAAAAAGAAGAAAGAAAAAGAATTGCCATTTGAAGATCCTTTTGGAACTAATAATGAATTAGATAAATCATCTATGGATATTCCAGAGTTGAAGAAATTGAAAAAAGCCACAAAGTATTCAGAGAATAAAGAAAACACAGAGTTAGATTCAAATAAATCAGAACCAAAAGAAAAAATTAAGAAAGATAAAGATTAATTTTTCTGTGTCATATAAAAAAAGTTTCACATAATGCAATTATGGCAAGCAAATGATCTCTCTTTAAATATTAACGTAATTTTTATAAAAAAAGATTTTGTTAAATTTTCAGTTTTGAGAAAAAATTATTTACAAATTGTATGAAGGATGTTTGAAAACAACTTAGAAAAAATCCCTTAATAAATTACTTAGAAATTTTAAGAAATTCTAGAATTAAAGAACAGAGTCTTTTGTTTTAAATACACGCTTAAAGTACTCAGAAGATTCCACTGGTTTTTCTATATCATTAGTTATACCTGCAAGATTCTTTGCTAGATTTTTTTTGTAGCCGATCTGCATCTGTCTTTGAATCTGGATTCTTTGAGCTTGTGGGGAACCAGCGCCATGCATGGATTCTGTAAGATACCCTACAGCATTTCTCCCTAAGGTCATGTTCTCGATTAGTCTCAAGATTCTCATTCTGTTTTCAACATCAACACCTTTTCTTCCTGCTAGGTATTTTTTGAGAAGAGGGCCAGCCTCTGGATGTCTAAAGTCCTTCTCAGATGGAAGCGTGACTACTAACCCACCTGCAATATCCTGTGCAAGTCGACTAATCTCATATGGGAATCTTGTTACATTATGTTTGCAAACTTGTGCAAGCATATCATCATTAAGATAAACACCTGATTTCATCTTATGCCCTTGATATGATGATGCAATTCCAGCTGCAAATATTGTTTCATTTAGATGAGTCATCTCAATAATTTTGTCTTTGATGTGAGAAACCTTTGGTACACCATTATAATCAGCAATTGTTGCTGCTGCACCAATTAGCACATCACCTAATCCTGTTTTACATACATAGCTTCTTCTATGATAACAAGTGAACCTCTCAACTAGCATTGATGCAAATTCATATTCACCATACATGAACACTTTATCCCATGGAATAAACACTCTATCTAAAATGATCAAAGCCTCTTGTCCACCAAATTTTGCATTACCATCATCAATATCACCTTCTTCCATACTTCTTGTATCACAAGATTGCCTTCCATAGATGTATGTGACTCCCTTTGCATCTGCAGGAATTACTCCAACAACTGCCCAGTCTTTGTCTGCTTCTGTTAATCTAATTGTAGGCATTAAAATAATCCAATGAGAATTAATACAGCCAGTCTGATGGGCTTTAGCCCCTGAAACATATATTCCATTTTCATCTTTGTCCACAACCCTTGTAAACAAGTCAGGATCTTCCTGTTCAGATGGACCTTTACTTCTATCACCTTTAGGATCAGTCATTGCTCCACCAATCACTAGATTTTCTTTTTGAATCATCTTTACAAATTCCAAAAAGCGTTGATGATAGTTTGTTCCATGTTTTTCATCAATCTCAAATGTAGTAGAATGTAATGAATTTAATGCATCCATGCCAACACATCTTTGGAAGCATGTACCAGTGTTTTGTCCAAGTTTTCTCTGCATTTTATTTTGTAAAACTAAATCTTGTGCACTCTCTGCAATATGCAAGAATCTATTTACCTGTAATCCAGTAATCGATGATTGTGCAGATGCAAGTGCTTCTTCTCTTACTGCAAGATCATAAGTCTCAGCTACTGCATTAATAGATGGTCTTATAATTGGGTGATCAACTGGTTCTTTAACTAATTCGCCAAATAGGTATACTTTAAGATCTCTACCACGGAGACTCTGAATGTAATCTTCACCAGTCCTAATAGTCTTAAAACTCTCAACATTTGCCATAACATAACTTCGTTTAGGTTATATAAAAATTCTAGATTAGTATAACTGAAAATTTACGAATGAATTGTAATCAGAGACCAATTCTAACATCTAGTATTTTGCAGCCATTTCCTTTTTCTAATACAAGGACAGGATTCATATCAAGTTCCTTAATTTCCTTAAAGTCGGCTACAAGTTGAGATAGTCTTTGAATGCATTCAGATAGTTTTGCAATATCAGATGGTTTTTCTCCTCTAACTCCTTGAAGGAGTTTTTGTGTCTTAATTGACGCAATCATGTCATCTGCTTCAATATCAGTT
>JAOTTW010000025.1 GCA_029864235.1 Candidatus Nitrosopumilus sp. | reverse complement strand
CATTGGAAGAGGAGAGCATCCACTACGTGGAAGATGGAAGCCACGAATTACTGCAAAAGATGTTGCATTAAACCTTGGAAAAGAAGCCAAAATTCCAGAAGGGGATTGGGGGAAAATTGTGCATGAGCATGATTCAATGTGGCTTGCAGGATGGACAGATTATCTTACTCAAAAAAGAAAGTATGTTTGGCTGGCAGATACTGCGGGGTTAAAACAAGACAGAGACAAGGCAAAATACGAAAAAGCAGTAAAACTCTCAAAAGAAATTGATAAAATTAAAGATAGAATTGTAAAAGATATGAAAAGTACGGATCAAAAAATTAGCAGAATTGCTACTGCATGTTATCTTATTTACAGAACTGCAATGAGAGTAGGAGATGAGAAGGATCCTGAAGAAGCTGATACTGTTGGTGCCACAACTCTAAGAAAAGAACACATCAACATTACAGAAAATACAATAGAGTTTGACTTTTTAGGAAAAGATAGTGTAAGATGGCAAGAGACAGTAAAGGTAGAAGGTCAGGACAAACAATTTCAAGAAAATCTGAAAAAATTGATCCAAAATAAAAAACCAAAAGATGAGATTTTTCATGACATTACATCAAGACATGTAAATGCATATTATTCCAGCATAGTCAAAGGACTGACTGCAAAGGTATTCAGAACATATCTTGCAACTACGGTTGTCAAAAAATATCTCAAAGAACATGACGACATAAAAGGTAAGACGGCAAATGAGAAATTATACCATGCCAAATTGGCAAACTTGGAAGCAGCTATAATGTGCAACCACAAAAGAACCATACCAAAAACATTTGAACAATCACTTGAGAAGAAAAGAGACGCTCTCAAAAAGATAGACAAAGACAAACCGTGGCAGAAAACACAAGAAACAATAAAAAAAGTTGAAAATTCCAAGTCAAAGACAGATACTCAAAAGAAGAACAAAGAGAGAAGAATCAAGACACTCAATGAACAAATCAAGAAACAAAAAATAAAGCATAAGGAAAGAATTGAGAAGCTAAAGTTGCAAATTCACCTATCTGAAAAAACACGAGATTATAATCTTGGAACTTCACTTAGAAATTATATAGATCCACGTGTATTCAAAGCATGGACTGATGAGATTGGTGCTGAATGGGAGAAACTTTACACATCAGCTCTTCAGAAAAAATTCTTGTGGGTTCAAAATGAAAAATTAAATTGGTCAGAAATTGTCAAACAATAAAAAAATTAGTCAAAATTCCATACGTAGCATTTAATTTCCCAAATTTTAAACCATATTTCATGCCGGGGTAGCTCAGCCTGGTTAGAGTGCCAGTTCGCTTGGTAAACTCTAACGGTTCTCCAACTAAGGCAATACTCATAATCTGGAGGTCGCGAGTTCGAAACTCGCCCCCGGCACACACAATTGTGTTTAATACTCTGACATGACATTTGATTGACTTGAGTTCAAAACAGATTCAGAAGATAATTTAAGATAAATAGAATTATGAAAACAAATCCAGAATAGTTTCAAAAGATTAGGAGGATTGCTAGAATACTGTTAACTTGGTTTCCAAATAGGAGAGCAACATTGTATCAAAGTTATTGTTAGAGGATTAGTTGATGACTGTCAGATAATTTATCTGATCAGTCCAAAATTAATAAATAGATCGATATTAAAATACAAGGTAATTTTTGGGTTCTTAATTTTGTTTGATGTGAATTATAGATATTATTGTCTTTGATAATTATGATGCTATTTTTTAGTAAAAAGAAAAAACTTTCAAGATATGAAAATCCTTATTTCACTTTTGGTTATATTTACTCTGATAATTGGATGTAGTGGAATTGGCATTTATCTCATTGAATCACCGCACAAAGATGCTCAGATAACAAATCTGATTGATGCCTTTTGGTGGGTTTCTGCAACAGTTACTACAGTTGGTTATGGTGATGTAGTTCCTATAACTGAAACAGGCCGTATATTGGGTATAGGGTTAATGTTTGTAGGAATTTCAATCATAAGTATTTTCATCTCTGCACTAGGTGCAAGGTTAATAGGATCTAGATTAAAGAAAAGAGAAACAATTGAATCAGATACCAAATCTCTTATTATAAAAAAAATTTTGGAAATTGAAAGATTAGAAAAACATGAGGTTAATTTGTTAATAAACATGGTAAAAGATCTTCATGATGAATTGCATGATAAAGATAAATCAACGTGAACTAGTCTGAAATCAGTTTAACAAAATTATTAATGAGGATAAGACCTAATTGAGAATTTTTTTTATCTACATTCACGCTAAACAAGCAAAATTAATTTAATAAATTTACTGACGTTATGATTTGTCTTTTAGTCTTGATTTTTGTAATAGAGTTTTATAACATTATCCACTATTTGATTCGTGTCAGTATCCTTTTCGGCACTCACCAAGAGTAGATTGTCTTCACCTAGATAAAACGAGAAGCGTTTTACTTTTTCATATTCACCTAATGTGTAAATTGTCTTTCCAAGCCATTTTGCCATTTCTTTTCGTGCCTTCCAATCCATTATAGATAGATTAACAAGTTCTTTTTCTGCATGCGGTGAAAGAAGGTTTTCGATATCGGGCCTCATTCCCCCACCAAGACATACTGCCCATTCATCATAAACGGTAGCAAATCTAATTTTAGGATTTGATTCCAAAATTTGTGAGCAAAATTTTTCAAAATCCATTATTTCCCTAAAAACCACATAGAATAAATCAGTTTTTTAATAGAAAATTTCTTTAATACTATTTTACAGTGATAGAAGCGTTTGCCCAAGGGTGTATCATGCAAAAGTATTGGTACTCACCTACATCATCAAACTTATGAGTAAAAGTCTGCCCAGTCTTTATCAAACCACTATCAAATTTGTTATCTGGGCCTTCCAAGATATTTCCACTTGTTACAGTATGAGCCGCAGAATCGTCATTCTTCCAAATTATCTCCCCTCCTTTGAAGATTATCAAAGATGAGGGGTCATAACACAAATCTACCTGTTCACATCCAGGTACACTAGTTCCTGCAGGAATTATTATCAAACGAGCAGGTAATTTTGACGCGGCCAGTTCTGTGACAGTTTCACTCAAATCTCGAGTTTCTTCCATTGCCTGTTTTGTTTTCTCGGTAACTTTGTCTAATACTTTAGTACCAGATTCTTTGATTTGTTGTAATTTCTCAGATGTTTCCTGACCTACCTCTTTAAGAGGAACAGTAGTTCTTTCTATTGCTGGTGCAATATCCGATGACGAGACAGATCCGCCAGTTGCAGTAATGCCAACAGCTACAGCCACTACTGCCAGTGCAATAAATATGCCAACCTTGTCCATTAAGGTCATGGTTATTGTTTTGTAGTCTTTCTCTTAAAGGAAATACTGTATTATCAAAAATCGAAATTATCCATCAGTTAATTAGAATAAGTGACCACAATGAAAATTATAAATCTATTTTTTTGCAATTATAAAATCTACTTTATAGTTTAATGTAGAGCGTGGACTCAGCTTCAAATTCCATGGATAATACGAAGGTTTTTTTGTTTTGATGGATACAGAAAACCCTAGTTCACTAAGGCGTTTTCTTAGAGACATCTCATTAAGTGGTTGTTTTACAGAATTTTTTCCCCGATCGAAGTCATAAGGATCAGAAATAACAAAGAAACCTTTATCGATTTGTTTAGAAATGTGTTTTAGTAATTCAAAGGGTTCAATCAATTCTAAAATATTCAATGCTAATATCATATCAAATTTTGTCTTTCCAAAAATAGAAGATAATGAATCTGCAACAAAATAATCTAGATTTTTCTTGGAAGATCTTTTTGCAATTGAGATGGCATCATATGATCTATCTATGCCAAAAACCATTTTATTGTGATCTGCTAAAAAATTAGTCATAACTCCAATAGAGCATCCATATTCCAAAGCAAGATTAGATGTAGGAATTTGTTTTAGTTCATTCTTTACTATTGAATAAAATTTTGAAGTTTTACTGTTTTGATAAATTTTACTCCATCTCTCCTCAAGATATGTTCTATCATCACTATCTCTATGTCTTTTTAATAGAGAACATTTGATGAATTTTTTCATTTTTTCGTGTGTTGTCTGATGAAACAATTTTCCACCAAGAATGATTCTAGAGGAAAGATACTTTGGAAAATCATCCCAAATTATGGGAATCTTGTTAATTATAGGAAACAATATGTAGCATTTTTTGCATTCTAGAATGCCTTCATCAATTTCTTTATCTTTGGAAAAAATATCTATTTCTAGCTTTGAGCCACATCTAATACATCTCAGATAATTGAGGCTAAATTCATGCATTTTGAATATTATGCCATTGATATTCAAATAATAATTTGTTTCAGGTTCAAAACAAGATAATATTAAATGGAGTAGAGAAAAGATTTATTCAAAATGGGCGAATTTGAGGAATTTGCAGAAGCTCTATTTGGCCAGTTGTCAGTGGAGATTAATGAAGAAAAGGACATTATCAAGCTGGATGAAAAGGCAAAAGAAGATCTTCAATCCGAAGTGAAATTTAATGATCTAGAAAAAATTACTAAAGAGGTATTTCCATCACTTAAACAAAAAGTAGAGGAGTTTTTAGGAATTAAAATTCTTGATGTTAAAGTAAAATTTTTAGAGTTAAAAGAATTAAAGAAGTTCAAAGGAGAAAAGGTTTTCTCAGATGAACAATCAAAAGAATTTGTTAGGGAATTATTCATAGCAGTTGCAAATGAGGAACAAAAAAAAATTGCAGATTTGATGAAAAAGGATACTGCAAAGTATCTTGTATATTCTACGTATGCAATTCAATACATTTCAAAATTATCAACAACATATGGAGATTATTTAGATAATGTGATTTATTTGAACAAATTTATTTTATCAAGATACCCACAAATTATTTTGCATAAACAGGGAGAACCATACAAAGCAAGATTTCAAAATGTTAACTCTGGATATATGGGAGCAGTGAAGATGACAGTGTTAGAGGAATTAATTCACTCTGCTCAGCAAAAACTACAAGAAATTAACAAAAACGCTGCAACTCAGGTAAATAGAATCAATGAAGAGCTTGCAAGAATCATTCTTTCATTGGATACTGAGACCATAAACAAGTTATCTGAGTACTTGCAGTTACAAGCAGTTCCAGATGATTTTCCATTTGCAAAAAAGGCAAATCTTTTTTTCTTTTTAAATCCAGATCATTTTCTAATTGAGCAGATTGGACCCGATGTAATGACGTTTACGCATGTAGATATTGATCCAAAGATATCCGAATCAGTTCCAGAGTTACTTGGTATTTATAAAAAATGGCTTATTCCTATCCAACAACATCATGCAGCATTTACCACTATGGAGGGAATGGCGGCATTTGTCATAGAAAACATCCTAAAAGATGATGAGGACTTTCAAAATTACCTTACCACGTATATGGGCACAGATTTCTCGTCATATCAGGTAAGAAAGAGCATGGGTAAAGAATTTATAAAAATAATTTATGAGAAAGTAGGCAAAAATGCATTCAAACAGATTATTCAAAACCCACCAAATACCAGAGAACTAAAAGAGCCACAATTATACCTCAAAAGGATAAGTTAGTAACAGTTGCAAGAGAAATTTGATCCATATGTTGCTGAATGGGTTTCATTTGTAAAAAATCCAAACTTCAATCTCATTGAAAAGTGTCTAAAATTTGCGCAGCTGCTAGAATATCCTGAACTAAACATTGATGCATACATTCAAAAGATTAACAGAATTGGCATGTCATTAAAAGAATCAATCAATGATGTAAAAAATCCAACGTATCTGATTTCAATGCTAAATGAACACCTCTTTGAAAACCTAGGATTCAGTGGTGATGATGATGATTACTATAATCCTAAAAACAATTTTTTAAATGAAGTAATTGATAAAAAATTGGGGCTTCCAATTACAATTTCTATTTTATATGTAGAGATTGCAAAATTTATAAATCTTGATTTAAAGATAGTTGGATTTCCAGGACATATTTTGGTGAAATATTATGAGGAAATGATTTTAGATCCTTTCAATGATGGAAATCTGCTTGATGTGGATGAACTACAGGATATTTTGGATGAAAATTTTGGTGGCCAATTAGAATTTCAACCAGAGTTTTTAGATGAGATCAAACCAGAGCAAGTATTAGTAAGAATGGCAAGGAATTTGAAAAACTCTTATCTTCAATCATATGTTTATGATAAGGCATTAAGATGCATTGATATGATTTTAGCAATAGAACCAACATCTCCTGAAGACATCAGAGACAAAGGAATACTAGAAGAAAGATTATTGAATTCAGATATCGCACTAGAATATCTGAATAAGTATTTAGAAATGAATCCAAATGCAGAAGATGTTGATTTTATTTTAGAATTGATTAGAAGTATAAAGACAAAAAATTAATCAATAATGGAACTTATATCATGTCCTTTTTTGATCATAGATATCTCATGTCGGGCAATTTTATTTCTTAATGCCCTCTTTAGAATATCAACCTCACTTCGAAGTAAAGCGATTTCATCTTCAAGCCTTGCTACTCTTTCATATATTGTTTCAGCTTCGGAACTCATGATTATGTATCACCAAAAATTTGTCTTAAAAAGTTATGGGTAAATTTGTTGATTTGCTCGTAAGTTTTTTGCACTATAATTCAAATTCTTGACGACATTTCTCGCATTTGCCTCTCTCTTGCCCAGGTGAACCAAGAAGGAAAACTTTTCCAATGGTTTTGCAAACAGGACACATCCCAGTTGTTGCATTTTTTGGGCCAGTGCGTATAATTTTTTGTGTTTTTCTTCGTCCCATAAATTGGATGCTAAAATCGGACTATTAAGTTTAATTTTTCAATGGCGCGGGGAGGGGGATTTGAACCCCCGTGTCCTTGCGGACATGGGATTAGCAATCCCACGCCCTACCAGGCTAGGCGATCCCCGCACAGGGATGCTTTGAATTAATCTGTAAATTAGTGTTCGTCATGCTAGATATCAAGATGATTTATCAAAAAAAATTACCTAGATTATATCTTGGATAGTTAATTTTGAAAAAGTCCAAGAATCAAAACTATATCTAAATTCCTTCTTTTAACTTCGCCAATGTTCAATCTGTGAAGGGTTTTTAGTTTGCAAGTAAGTAAAATTGCTTCAAAGATTAGACAATGGTACAATATGAGATTTAATCATCACGTATTTTGAATTAAAGGTCATTTCGATAATTTTTTGTTTATGATATAGATTTAGAAAAATCTGGATGAAAGATAAGTCCTTCGTGTTATTATTAAATAAAATTTACGTAAAGAAATCATGAATTCAAATTCGAGAAAAAAATCAAAGAAACCCCAATCAAGAGAAGTCACAGTAAATGTAGACAAGATTTGGGAACTAGCAGTAGGAACATGGAGTAAAATCAGATCCCATCAGCTTACAATAAAGCTGGATCCAATCTAGACAGGTTCTTGTGCCTTTGGGTGGGTGTCATAATAATTACTGGTTTTGTGTGAACCTCTTTTGATGTATTAATGACACCCACTCACATCATAGATTACACATGTTTTGAATTAAGATTAAAAATCAGGTGATAATCCTAAATGAGATTTTAGTAAATCAAAGGCTGAAATCTTTTGTAGTTTAATAATTGGCTTTGATAGCAGAAGTAATGAAATTTGTTAAATCAAGGTAGAATTAAATAATAATCACTTCAAATTTTGGCAGTTTTGAGCAAAAAAGCTGCTGTTATGAGAGGAGATGGGATCGGACCCGAAGTGGTAGATGCCATGCTCAAAGTTTTGAGAGAATGCAATATTCAATCCGAAATTATTCTATGTGAGGCAGGTTCTGAACAATGGGATAAAAATGGAAGAAAAGACAAATCATACATTCCTGATGATACAATCAAGATACTTGAAGAATCAGATGCTTGTTTTAAAGGACCTACGACGACAATTCCTGTTCCAAATGCACCTAGAAGTGTTGCAGTAACATTACGGCAAAAATTTGAACTATATTCCAACATAAGACCAACCAAAACATATGACAGATTAACTCCAGATAGAAAACTTGATTGTGTCTGCTTTAGAGAAGCTACTGAAGGGCTCTATACAGGAGTTGAGGTTCAAATTACAGATGATGCAGCAATTGCAATTAGAAAGATTACAAGACAAGGTTGCAGAAGATTTTTGAATTCAGCAATGGATTGGGCAAATAAATATAACATGAAAAAAATGATTGCAATCACAAAAAGAAACATTCTCAAGCAAACAGACGGAATTTTTTGGCAAGAAGCACAAAAGACAGTTGAAGGAACAGATGTTGAATTATCTGAAATTTACATAGATAACATGGCACAGCAAATGGTTGTTGCTCCTGAACAATTCAACGGAGCAGTTCTAGTAAGTACAAATCTGTTTATGGATATCATTTCAGAATTAGCATCAGGTTTGGTAGGTTCTATTGGGTTAATCTATTCTGCAAATATGGGAGACAATTTTGCAATGTTTGAGGCAGCACACGGTAGTGCACCACAATTTGCCGGACAAAATAAAGTGAATCCTACTGCAACTGTATTATCAGGTGCATGGATGGCAGAATATCTTGGTGAGACAGACATTAGAAATGCGATTTTTGCTGGAACTGAGCAAGTAATCAATGAAGGAAAAGTTGTAACTTGGGATATTGGAGGAAATGCGAGTACAACTCAGATGACAGATGCCATTGTCACATATGCAAAAGGAAAACTGAGAAAATAGACAGAAATAATTCTAGGTTTTTTGAGATTCAACTAGAATTAACTCCTCAAAAAAGAGCTTCTTTTTTGCAATAATTTTAGAATTCAAGCCTAGTTTTTTTGTGTAATCTATGAGCCTTTGATAATTTGAGAGAGTTGAGGTAACAAAGATGAATTTTCCACCTTTTTGTATATTGTTAATAACAGAGTCAAAGATTTTTTTTGGAATTTCAAATCCTTCCAAACCACCATCAGTTGCAATGTCTAAAATTTCATCAGTTGCCAGATATGGAAGATTACAGACTATCAAATCAAACTTTGACATTATTGCATCTCCGCCATTACAGCATACAATATTTTGTGTTTTGTATGTTTGGTTTTTTAAGACATCAAAATTAATGTCAGTTCCAACTACGAAAGAGAATTTTTCAGAAAGAAGTTTTGTCAGATAGCCTGATCCACTTCCAACATCTAGTGCCATAATTCCTTTCTCGTTTTCAATGTTTGATGCAATAAAGAAGGTGTCCTCAGATGGAGGATATTCGTCATTAAAGGAGAATTTCTTTTGCAATGTTAATTATCTCATCTACTGAAAGATCATCAAGACGCTTATTAGATGTATTTTCCTTGTTAAATTGTTTTAAGATATTTTGAACTGTTTTGCGTCTGTATGAAAAAATTTTGTTTACGGTTTCAATAAGTTTATTATCAATTGAACGTTTTTTTATGATTTTTAAAATTACAGAATCAATTTTTGGTGGAGGAATAAAGTTGTTTTTTTTAACAATTGAGATTTTTTGTAATTCAAGTGTGTGATTTGCAATAATGTTAACTGCTCTTCTTTTTTTGAATGACTTTTCAAGTAGTTTATCAGCAAATTCTTTTTGAACCATAATTACTCCATGTGAGAATTGTCTTTGTGCTAACCACTCAATTGCAATTTTACTTTTAGAGTATGGAAGATTTGAAACAAATATTGTAAAGGTGTCTCTCATTTTGAATCCATCACCTAGCTTTAAACTTAAATTTTTAATATTTTCAAATTGCGATTTTGCGTTTTGATATAGTTCTTTGTCTGCATCAACTGATATGACATTTTTTGCGTTTTTACATAGCAACGGTATCAAAATTCCTAATCCTGTTCCTATCTCAAATACAGTATCATTTTCAGTAATTTTAGCCTCAAAAACTATGGATTTTGCTACAGTATTTGAATTAAGAAAGTGTTGACCTAGTTTTTTTCTTTTAATCATTTTTTGACAAAGAGATTCATTCTACTTTCACCAGTAATCTCATCCATGATTCTTTCAGAGATGTGTTTTATTGGTTCCTTGAGTCCAACTCTTTCTTGCAAGTCACAATAGCTTTCAAATTTTTTCTTGTCTCTTTCCTCTAGCATTGTCTTCATGTATGTTTTTCCAATTCCAGGAATTAATTCTAATGCATGGATTCTTGGGGTCAGAGGCCTTGCGTTGTTTAGATATTCTACAAATTTAGCTTCATTTTTTGTAACAATTTTTTCCACCACTGTTGGTAATTCACTTTGGGCAGATGATGATATGTTTTCATAATCCATCTTTCCTAATACTGAAAGAACTTTTGTTCTTCCCTCTTTTCCAATGTATACTCGTTCGCCTACTTCAAAAGCAGAGTTTGGAACTCCAAGAACCTCAAGTAATGTCAACCTGTCTTCACCTATTGCAACGATGATTATTCCTTCACGACCTCTAACTGTTGAAGATTTTCCTCTAGGATTGAAATCTAAAACATATGCATATTCTTCATACTTTCTAGGTGGGGAATGTGCCCTATACAAAATTGATTACTCCTTTAAGATTAAGAATGCTCCTTGATTATTTTGAGCATTTTTTCTAGAGTCTCAGCAAGAATAAGTTTCTTCCATCCAAATGTAAATGAACGTAGTTCTGCCATACTTGTTGGTCTGATATTTACAATTTCAACAGATTCCTCTTCTGTTAATTCACATTCTTTCATGAGTTTCTTTTTCATTTCTTTAGCATCTTTAGGATCAATTTGTGCAAATTTAGAAACATAATCAAATGTCCATCGCTGAATTTGATCCATTTCTTCAACATCAACTTTACCTAAAATCTCTTTAACTTCCGAAAGAGAGATGCTTTGTTTCTTTTTTACCTCTTCCATTTCTATACACCGAATGGTTTGATATGATCCAATCTAGTGATTAAGGTTTTCGATTTATTTCCCAATTTCACGTCTAATGTAACGGCACGTCTACCAACATTTGTGACAATTCCTACTTTTCCGTGGTAACGTCTATGTGGCAATCCCTTATGCTGCCTAGGATCTATAATGACAAGTGCCTGTTCACCCTCATGATATTCTCTAAGTAGAAAGGATACACCTCTAGGAGATTTTTTTCTCATTATAGATCTAGATTTATGCTTAAATCCGTGCGAACGACCAGAGGTTTTCTTAGTTGCCATGTATGAGTAGAACTCCCAAAGACCCTATTTTATACTTACGAAATATTGGAATGTTTAGATTCTAATTCCATAACTAAACAATGATTTTTCGAGTTCTGAACAGTTTGTAAAGTGGATGGCATTCATTCCAGAACTTTTTGCAGCATCAATATTTGATTCCTTGTCATCAACAAAGAGCATTTGATTTGAATCAAAGGGGAGTTTTTCAATTACATACTCATAAATCCTAGGATCTGGTTTTGAGAAACCAATTTGGTAAGATAGGAACTTGTTCTCAAAAATTGTTAATACTTTCCAATCATCAACAACTTTGTGTGTGATCTTTTCAATATTTGATATAATACCAATCGTGTAAGATTTTTCTTTGATCGTTTTTGCTAGATTTATTACATCATGATTTAGTTTTGCTCTCTTTCTGAAGTATATATCCCATAATGATTCAGTGTTTTCTTTAAGTGGTATTGAATTTGTATCATGTGCAATTTTTTGCCAAAATATTTTCTCGTTAATCTTTCCTGAATCTAGATCATGGAGATGTTTTGAAAATGCATTAGTAACAATATCTTCATTAATTTCAAATTGTTTTGAAATTTCAGAAGTAATCCATGACATGTGCCAATCAACCAAAACACCACCAATATCAAATAGTACACATCTTATATCAGACATAAGAAGAAAATAATGTAAGATATATTCATAGATTACAAAAGAAGAAAAAGAAGAGTTACTCTTCTAGTGGTTCTGATTCATCTGCTAACGTTTCAATTGTGCTTTCAGTATCAGTTAGATCTAAAGATATTTCTGCTTTAGTATCTTCAACTTTGTCTTCAGAATTACTTGTTTTTTTGGTTGTTTTTTTGGTTGTTTTTTTGGTTTTCTTTTCTGCTTCTTCTGGATCTATGACTCCAGCTTCACCTAATGCAAATATGACTTCTTCTTCTGGATGATGAGGGCTATCCACCATTCTTGCAATTCGTTTCTTTCCTGATTTCTTAAAGTAAATTCTATATGTACTTGTATGTGCAACTACATTTCCACCAATTGGACGTGTTGGGTCACCAAAAAATACATCAGGTGATGCCATAACTTGATTTGTTGCAATTGCAGCACAGTTGTACGTCTCTGCGATCCTAGATAATAAATGGACAAAGTGGTTTAGTTTCTGTTGTCTGTTTGAAAGGGTTCCTCTTCCAAGATATTCAGAACGGAATAGTCCCACTGCAGAATCTGCGACAATTAGTTTCACATTATTTTCTTCAATTATTGGTCCTGCTTCTTCTAAAATCAATGTTTGGTGTGCACTGTTATATGCACGTGCAACAATGATGTTATCAAGAACTTTTTCAGGATCCATTCCATGTACTTGTGCAATAGATACAATTCTTTCGGGTCTGAAAGTGTTTTCAGTGTCAATATACAACACCGATCCTTCCAAGCCACCTTCATCTTTTGGTTTTTGAACCATTACAGACATGGTATGGGCAAATTGTGTTTTTCCACAACCAAATTCCCCGTAAACTTCGGTAAGTGCTTGGGTTTCAACTCCACCATCAAATAGTGTATCAAGACAATTTGTGCCAGTAGTAATTTTACCAATTGATTGTCTATGTTTGTAAATTTCACTTGCACTAACAAAATCCTTAGCGATTAATCCTCCTTCAACTAGATGCTGTCGTGCTTTATTGACAATTTTCTCAGCAGTGTCCTTTTCCATTCCAGTAATTTCTGCAATTTCAACTGGACCTCTAACTATGAGATCCATTACATTGTGGACACCTGCGTCGGATAATTTTCTAGTAGTTACAGGACCTACGCCCTCTAAACTATCTAATCTTAAATCTTCTACCATACCGTAGAGTACGGTACTAGTACTTTATAAAGATACTGTTTTGAGGTTCTATTATAGTGACATTATTTATTTGAATTTAAGTTCTATCAACCAAAGGATAACAAAAAGAGGATCCGCCAGAGGAAAAGAACCTGTTTTGATGTATTGAATTGATAAACTTGAATAGAATACACCACTAAGATTAGGCTTCTAAATTGGTATTTTATAATTGCTTTAATAAGCTAACGATTGACATCTAATCTTATAAGCCATCAAATTTACAGAGAGAAAAAGTAAAATATTTTTTTAAGACGAGTTTATTATCGTCTCTTTCTTCGTTGTCCAGGTTTGTTTTGCCCTGGAAATCTACCAAGAACAAATCTTTTTTTGAAGTTACTCTTGTTTCTAAGGCTGGAACTAGTACCGATGATTTTTCTTCCTTCAACTTTGGGTGTTTGACCTCTTACTTTACCTGCTTTTGTAAGTGAACCGTGAGTTGCCATGATTTACCACGTATAATAGTGAATTTATGTATTTGTATACTACCAGTATTTAGCTTTTACAGTCTCAATAACTTTTTCGTGTTCAATGCTCTTTTTGCGTGCATATCTTTCCATAGCACCTAATGGAACACCACCAAGAGACCTTGCAATAGCGTTAAAGAAATAACGTTGTGGTCCTTTTGCACCAGTTTTTGTCATGAATTTTTGAATTCCATATTTGAAATTGTGCTGCCAAGTCTTGTATAATACTCCAAGTTGAGCAGGAGTCATTTCATTTCCAATATTAAAAAAGTCAGATTTTTCTAGCAATCCAATTGGAACAAAGGTTAGTGCAGTTGCAGTAAACATTGAGTTTGGCTGTTCATGTTCTAGTTCACTAATAAGACGAATCGTGTCCCAGGAATCTTCAGGGGTCTCATCATTATCAAGTCCCATTATCAAGGTAAATGCAGGAATCCAATAGTGTTGATTCAAGCTTTTTACTCCTTCTTTGACAACCCAATGCCATTCATCTGGAGAATATGGTGCAAGTTTTCTGTCGGCATATTTTCCAATTAATCTCAAGCTCCCAGTTTCAAATCCAGCTTGGACTCCAATCATGTTATCAGGTCCTGCTTTGATGATTTTAGACAGATTTGGAATTAGCTTTTCATCAGCAATTGCTCCTGCTAATGTACCATGTGTTGGGTTTGTGTGTTCAACACCAGTAGACATTATCGCAGTAAACAATTCTTCAAGTGCTTCTCTATTTGGTTCCATTCCCTTAGAAGTTCTAGGATCCATCCCATAAACAAAAATATCATCACTATGAATCCATGCAGATTTTGAACCACCTTTTTTCATGTTAATTTCAATTTCTTTTTTAACTTTTTCTGGTGGATAGTATCTTAATGATCTTAATGTTACATCACAAAATTTACAACCTCTGCCACAACCTCGCATAACTTCAACCATTCCATGCATACTTGGTTCTACAATGTCAGGGATTTCATCCAAGTCTGGTCTATCCCAAAAATTTACAAATCTACCATGTAACTTTCTTCCGTTCCTTTCAAATTCTTTGATGTTTACTTTAAAATCACTTCTCTTTCTGAATGGATCCATATTTTCAAAATCGCCGTTAATTAAATAATTAAAAAATCTACCAGCATGTCCATCAATCTCAGGTGCAATTCCTCCAAGCTCACCTTCTAAAATTGCATATATTCCAAACTCTTCAATTTTTTCTGGATCATAATTGTATTGCCAGGTTCCTGATGCTCCAGAGATTACTTTGGCTTTGCTTCCAGTCTTTGTTTTTGCAGCTTTAATTCTGTAGTGAAGTTCAGTGTTATAGAATTCATCATATGAGATTTGTTTTCTACCATAAGTAAATGTCATGGTTACTGGACCCATACCAAGAGGATCCATTTCATATGTACCAACAACTTCAGTTTCAGGTCCTATGAACTGTTCAATGTGATCAGGATGAGCAACAACTACTTCATCTCTTCTAAAGCCATCTCGAAGCAAACCGGCTTCAAGTTTTCGGAGTCCATATGGTGCATATTTTGCAACTCCGTTTGTATGAGGAATATAATTACAGATAAAATCAAATAGTATTTTTGGAGTTACTTGGTTTCCAAGAATTTTGTACCAAAAGCTGTTTTTGTCTCGATTTGGGTCAATTGCAGGTGCACATCCAAAAAAAGTAGCTAAAGACAATCCTCTATATGGCGACATCAAAGTTCTATCAGCCGTCAATACAATCTTTGGATTTCCCATTCCCTTCAACGCAATAATTTCACGATTTATTTTAAACCTTGCTGGTCATATTTTATAATTTTCAAGAATTCCAGCCTTATTTCTATAATAATGACCAAATTCCTTGTTAGAGAGTAGATGTTCACCATCAAAAACAGTCCCATCCCTACAAACCAGATCCTCACCTACACAGCAACTTCCACAAAGACCAACACCGCATTTCATCATTCGCTCAAGACTAGCTTGAACAAAAAAACCCTTTGAGTATGCAGATTGTACGGTTTTAAACATCATAATTTCAGGACCACATGTGTAAACACCATCATAATGATGGTGATTGACCAGTTTTTCGACCATATCTGTAACAAATCCTTTTTCTCCATAACTACCATCATCGGTTGTTACAATTACTTGGTGTTTGTTTTTTTTCAAAAGATTATTTGCCAAGTCTTCAAAGAATACTTCTTCTTTGGATTTTGCTCCAATAAGGACAGTGACATCATCATCAGGTGTTACAAAAGTTAGTAAACGCATCATTGGAACAAGTCCAGTCCCACCACCAACAAGTAATAGCTTTCCTTGCTTCAAATCAAAAGAATTTCCATATGGGCCTCTGATTCCGATTTGTTGTCCAACTTTAACATTAAACAGTCCAGTTGATGAAGGACCATGTTTTCTCACGGTAAATGCAGCCTTTCCAGATTCATTTGTTATCATTACACTCATTGGTATTTCATTAATTCCGGGAATCCAAACCATTGCGAATTGTCCAGGTAGAACATTTGACATCACCTCATCTGAGAAAACAAGAGTTCTTACAGTATGGGTTTCATTAATTACTTTTTCAATCAAACAAACTTTAGGATAATTATGATTTCTTTGCAAGTCCAACCATCTCCTCTATTTTTGAAAAACCATTATCATTCATGTATTTTTTAATTCCATTGTTTATTTCATTAAATACACCTATCCAATTATCGCCAATTATACTTCCAAGTTGAACAGAGGATGCCCCTGCCAAGAAAAATTCTATGGCATCTTCCCATGTAGATACACCACCACACCCAATTATTGGAATATCGTACTTTGAAGAAATTTCATAAACACATCTAAGTGCTATAGGCTTTATTGGTTTTCCAGACAGACCACCAAACTTGTTACTAAGAATTGGTCTTTTAGTTTCAACATCAATTACCATTGCTCTAATTGTATTAATTGCAGTAATTGCATCAATTCCAGATTCAACTGAAATATCTACTGTGTTCAGATAATTAGTTGTACCCAAACCTACTTTTGCTATTACTGGAATATTTGTCGTATTTTTGACAGTAGTTATGATTTTTTTTACTAGTTCAGGATCATCACCTACCTCAAGGCCAACTTTTGCAACATGAGGACAAGAAAGATTCAGTTCGTATGCAGTTACTTTACAATTCTCAAATTGTTTCACCATAAATTCAAAGTCTTCAGGAATAGAACCCACCAAACTAACAAGAATTGGAACATCTTTGTTTGTCTCTATCATTTTTGAAAAGTATGAAGCCCCAGGATTAGATAATCCTACGGCATTAATCCATCCACCCCCTTTTACACTGCAAATAGTAGGATTTGAATATCCTTCCCAAGGCTCTTTGCTTAGAGATTTCGTCACCACTGCTCCAGCACCTGAGTGATATAGTCGATTAAAGACATCAAGGGATATTCCAAGAATGCCAGATGCCAACATTATAGGTCTCTCAAGTTGAATTTTTCCTATAGAAGTAGCAAGACTTGATTCCACTTTGAATCATATATCAAGTTTCGAATATAATAGTTGATTCACATATTTCTGTACCTTTTTTAAAGGAGACTTTGAATGAAGTAGTCATGTATTCTGTGATTTTGACAGAATTTGGGATTGCTGTTTTTGATGATGTAAAATTGATAAAGTCATTTCCATTCTCTAATTTTGTAAAAGATTACTTAGGGGTTAAAAAAAAAGAATCAGAATTAAATGATCTGGTAGATTTTTTGAGATCCATCCAACGAGGAGTTTCAGTTAGCGATGAGTCATTACTTGCAATATTGAAAAAAAAATCAATTGATGCTCAACTAATGGAAGAATCTGAACTAGAAAGAATTCAATCATTAAAACCACAGATTATTGTAGATTCAGGTTTTGCAAAAGATGTTCGAGATGCATTGATGAATCTTAGAGAATTTGCAATGAGTTTATCATCATCAAAAGTTACTGAAGTTTCTGAAAGCCCAGATCTTCACATAATCCAAGCAATTAATTCTCTTGATGAAATTGACAAAATTGCGAATGCATTGAGTTCAAGATTACGTGAATGGTATGGATTGCATTTTCCAGAATTAGATAATATTATTGATAGTATCAATGGTTATGCACAGATTGTAATTGCTGGAAAACGTGAAACTTTATCAAAACAAGTCTATGAAAAAGCAGGTTTCCCTGATTCAAAAATTGAAATGCTATCGTTGATTGCATCAAAGAGTAGGGGTGGAGATATTTCAGATGCAAATCTTGCAATTGTACAATCCATAGCAAAACAGATTTTAGATTTTCATGATTTGCGAAAAAAATTAGAAGAGCATGTTGAATTAGAAATGGAGTCTATTGCTCCAAATCTTTCAGCAATTTTGGGAGCTGCGGTAGGTGCAAGAATTTTAGCAAGAGCAGGAAGTTTAAGGAAATTAGCATCTATGCCTGCAAGCACTATTCAAGTGTTGGGTGCAGAAAAAGCACTTTTTAGATCATTAAAGACAGGTTCGCAACCACCAAAACACGGATTGTTATTTCAACATTCAATGGTTCATGCAGCACCAAGATGGCAAAGAGGAAAAATTGCCAGAGCAATTGCTGCAAAAGGAGTGATTGCTGCAAGAGTGGATGTTTACGGAGAAGGGCTAAACAAAACTTTGCTTGAGAAACTCAATGTAAGGGTTAATGAGATTGGAAAGAAATACGAAGAAGCCCCTGAAAAAGATACTAAAAAGTTTGAGTCATTTAGACATGATGAGAGTAATTTCGGTAGAAGAAGAGATAGTGGAGATTCTAGAAGAAGAGATAGTGGAGATTCTAGAAGAAGAGATAGTGGAGATTCTAGAAGAAGAGATAGTGGAGATTCTAGAAGAAGAGATAGTGGA
>JAOTTW010000094.1 GCA_029864235.1 Candidatus Nitrosopumilus sp. | reverse complement strand
TGCTAAAATAATTTAAATACATTCTTAAAAAACATGGTAATCGAAATTTTGTATTTTTTCTGAATATTTCAATAATTCTAATATGTGAATACCTACTAAACGCTTCTTTGATTATTCATTTCTCCCAAGTTTATTTCTCAAAAAATAAATTCCAGATATAACTAGTATAATTGAAAAAATATTCAAACTTGTAATCTCTTCTGATAATATAAGATTAGAGAAGATAATCCCAAAAATTGCTGTGGTGGAATACAGTAAGATTGTTCTAACCCCTCCAAGTAGCCTGAGTGCCATGACAAAAAATAATGTTGCTATTCCAGTACCTGCAAATGCCAATAAGGATATCATTGGAATGTCTTTCCAATCAACATCGAGTGGGATATTCAAAATGATCAAAATTAACAATGCAAAAATTCCAGCAGCAAAAGATGTGATTTGAGTAATCCTTTTTGCATCAATTTTGTTACTTACATACTTGCAGATATTCACATCAATAGCATAGAAGAATCCTGATAAAATTATCAAAATATCTCCTATTAGCAAGCTAGATGTACTAATATCATTATCATACAAATCATATGCAACAGGCAAGATAATCATGCCAATTATGATCATCAAAAAGGGCACCAATTCATTTTTAGGTAATCTTTCTCTAAAAACCATCATTGCAATTAACAATGAAAAAACAATTTCTCCATTACTGAAAATAGAAGCATTTACCGCGCTGGAATCTTTTAATCCAAAAAAATAGACAATAAGTGCAGAGACTTCAGCTATTCCTATTGAAAATAATAGTAACAAATTTTTTTTATCTATGTTAAGTATTGGAATAGTCTTTCTTGCAATAGATGTAAAAAATATACCATTTAGAATATAGATACATGCTGCAAGTACAACTGGATTGATTCCATGATTTCCTCCAAAAATATCTTCTTCAGCAATTGGCATTCCGAGCATAGGTTTTGCAATAACATGGATAAATGCATAAAGTATTGCAGATGTAATAATTAGGATATATCCTAGCTGTGTAGGTTTAATTAATTGCCTATATTTTCTTTGTATTATCATAGTCATTTCACATATTACTAAATATGGTAATAGATACTGTTTAGTCTTGTGTTAGAACTTTATAATAATGAAGTATTAAAAAATTTAAGATTTTAAGCGAGTTATTGCTGAAATTATAGAACTATTTTCAATGTTTCTCTTATTAATCTGAATATTTATTGTTACTTTATCTTTTATTATGTTGATTTCGAGGTTATGAAATATTGCTCTATATTTGTTAGTCTTTTTATTATCTTGTGTTTCAAGAAAACCATCAATTAGTAAGAGGCCATTATTTATCAATGAATTTACCTTACGATATCCAGAGGTCTGCGGAATTTCACAGTCTTTTAGTATTTCATAAACTGTTTTAGATTCACTCAGAACGGAGGTAAGAATTTTCTTTTTATCTGAATCCCCAAATGCCTCCAAGATTAAGCCCGTAAGGGTAGAATCATACAGTGTAATACATTGACCATTTTGCAATTGTGTAGATTTATTTTCATTGTTTTTGTTATCAACATTTTTAATAATATACATATTTTTGAAAAATTTCTCTTCTAGACCGTCGGCTCCAGCACCAAAATATTCTATTAATACAGAATCTAATTTTTGAAATTGTGTTAAAGATTCAGTTAATGATATCCCATATTTTTCAAAAAGTCTGTTTTCAATCTTATGAATTGTATTATCTCCTAAGTTTTTTCTTATGACATTATCAAGCGATTTAGATAAAAAAGTATCCACATTCTTCATTTATTTTTAAATATAATTTCCAGTATATTACAATTTCGTAAAATTATGAAAATACATAAAAACATAATATTTTGATAATTAGTAATTATGGAGAATCCTCTAGTTTTTGATGAGAATAAAATTAGAGAACTTCCAGAATTTGAAAGACTAGCATATTGTGAGAATATCATGAAATATGAAAAAGATGAGTCTGTTAGATGGGATGCAGTATGGTTAGCAGGAGAGATTGCAGCAATGGCTGTTTTAAGCAATGATAAGAAACATTTGTTTGACAGAGTAGCAGATCTTATGGTATGGGTTTTAGAAAATGATGATAACGGCGTTGTTAAACACGAGGCATGCTATCAAATTGCTGCGCGTAACATGCAAAAAAATATTTCGGCGCTAGTAAAGGCGGCTTTGCATGATAAGAGCGTACTTACAAGACATGAGGCATTAGAATCACTTGGACTAATGAGAGCAACAGAAATTACAGATGTTATAAAAGATGCCTTGACTGATCTTAGTATTGATGTAAGAGAGACTGCTCATTTTGTTATAAAACGACTAGAACGTATGAAAAAATCAAGAGGAGAATATAATCCAAGTAGTATTTTATAATTAATTTTTGCATCAAATGATAAAAAAATTAGTGACTTTTCAATTTGTCACAAAAGACACAACTATAATAATTCTTATTGTGAGATTTCAATTTAGGCATTATTGTTAAAAAGAAAATATTTCTTTAGAGAGTAATAAAATATTGTTTTTTATTTAATCAATATTATAAAGAGTCATAAATGAGTTAACAAAAAATCAATAATATGAAAGCAGTGATTTTAACAGGAGGTCTTGGAACAAGACTCCAACCATATACATTATTTGTTCCAAAGCCAATGCTTCCACTTGGAGATAAGCCATTGCTGGAACATTCAATTAATTGGCTAAAGAAAAATAACATTACATCAATTGTACTTTGTGTGAGTTATTTACGAAAAAATATTCAAGATTACTTTGAGGAAGGAGATGATTTTGGTGTAAACATTGAATACGCTATTTCCAATAAACCACTAGCCACTGCAGGTCAGCTTAAAAGTGCAGAAAAATTCATAGATGATACTTTTGTTTGTATGTATGGAGATTCGGTGTTTGATTTTGATCTTAACGGAATGATAAAAAAACATCAAAAAAGTAAATCCTTTATCACCATGTGTCTGTATGAGTATAAATTCCGTTTACCATATGGTGTAATTGATACTGACAAAAAAGGCATCATTACTGAATGGAGGGAAAAACCAGAAATAACATCAAATATCAATACAGGTTGTTATGTCATGGAACCAGAAGTATTTTCTTTAATTCCAAGCAATGTACCTTATGGAATGGACAAAGTGATTGAGAAATCAATGTCAAAAAAGAAGAAACTAAATAGCTTTTTGATTAAAAAAGGATTCACCGATGTAGGAGACATGACATCATACGAAAAGACATATCAAGAATTCAAAGAAAAACTCGGTAAAATCTAAATTAAGACACAAGGAATCTAAACTGGTATTAGAGTTAAAATCATCATATCAATTCAAATGAATTGAAAAGGCAATTTAGAATTCTAGTGGATTCAGTCTTTATTCCTGTTTAATGAGTTTTTTCGCTTTACTTTTGCATCTTTTTTCTTGGTGGGTTTCTTGTTTAGTGCTTTTTTCTTTGGTGAATTTTTTTTAATGCTTTTTGTAGGTAGTTTTTTGGCTGCTTTGCTTTTTTTGGGTTTTTTCTTTGGAATTGACGAAATATGATTATGATGTATTTCATCATTTGGTTCATCGAGTAATTGAACCTGATTCTTTAATTGAGATATTTCTGATAGAATTTTTTCCATTTCTGTTGTTGCTTCTTTTTGTGTAATTACTGTGCTAGGTATTGGTTTTGCACGTTGTGATTCTAATTCTTGGATTTGCGCTTCTAATTGTGCTAGTCGGGCTAGTTGCTCAGGAGTAGGCGGTTCTTGTACAGAATCATGTTTTTCTATTGAAGAGACATAATTATCAGAATTGGTTTGAGTCCATATGTCATCTATGATTTTTATCATTACATTATGCTTTACGGGTTTTTTGATATATGAATATAAGCCATTTTTTTTCCATTTATCTAATTCAGTTTTTTCAATGTTAGCAGATGAAAACAAGACTACAAGTGCTTTTTGTAATAATTTATTTTCATCAAAGATAGTCAAAATTTGATTTACGTTGTAGCCATCTATAGGTGCGTCAACAAAAACTACATGATATGTCTCATTTTCAAGACGTTGTAATCCATTTTTGAGTATTGTTTCAGTAGTTACAAAAAAACCCTTTGTCTGTAACATTTTTGCAAACACGTTTACAAGCGAAGGATTGTCATCAATTATCAAAATGCGTGATTGGTTTTGGGGATTTTGATTAGTGTTTGACATTAAAGATTTTATTTTGTTGTTCTTATTTAATTAATTCATACTAGAAGAAACATCTCAAATCCAACTAGCAATAGAATCATCAATTTAGAATAAATCATCAAAGAGGTAGTAATATTTTAGCATGAAATTTTATACATCATGTTTGATTCTTAAAAGAGGGAATTTGATTTATTGAATTTTTGGGACAATTGAAATAAATTGTATGATAAAACTAGATTTAGGAAATATACACGAAAACTACACATAAATCAAAGGTACAAACAGTGAAATTATGAAAATTACAGTTTCTGTTATCAAAGCCGACGTAGGCGGAATTGGAGGTCATACAAGACCAAGTGATGGACTAATTGAAGCAGTTAGAAACA
>JAOTTW010000024.1 GCA_029864235.1 Candidatus Nitrosopumilus sp. | reverse complement strand
TAATGCAATAGACAATTCAAGTGCATCAGAATTGTTTTCTTCATTTTCTGCCACTCTGCCAAAAAACTGTGAATAACATAGACGTGGTGGACCATCATCCATTATTGTACAATCTTGTATTTCTTGAAGATACTTTCTTGCCAAATACTCTGAAGGCAGAGTTGGAACAGTATCTTCAGGATCTATTATGCCGTCATTGTCATCGTCCTGATCTTTTTCACTTCCAATGCCATCAAAATCAAAATCACTCCATTCAGAAGATTCATTATCAAAGGCATCTACATCATCAGAAAAACCATCATTATCATCATCAGAATCACATTCATCACCTAAAGAATCTAAATCAAAATTATTCTGGTCTATGTTTGGATTATCTATGCAATTATCCAAAAAATCTGCAACGCCATCATGATCTTTATCAGCAAATGTTACCACATTAGACCACGATAGTATAAAAATAGTCATTGAAATTGCTAAAGCAATTAATAAAAATTTGATCTTTTTCTCAATCATATAGTGTGATTTCCGTGACCCGTTACATAATTAGGTATTTTAGGACATCTACTCAATTATAATGATCTAATCGCAACAACTTTTTGATTTATCGTTAGGATTGCACATCTTCATCCTAACAAACATTTGTCTTCAGGACAATAATAGTAAAAGTTATTTTTACCTAATCTTTTTTTGTATTGTTGCATCTTCAATTGTGAATGACAATATTTTCATGATCACATGTTTAGTACGTTCTACCTATGTATCAATATGCTGAATGAACAAAAAGACCATGTGTGAATGAATTAAAATAGACACAAGAAAACTAAATTCAGAATTTGGCCAGTAAACTACTGTGAGTTAGCTAGTCATAATGATCAAATATTTTTGAAAATCATTTTTACACCTAGTCTATATTTTTATTTTGCATATCTTTCCAATAAGTTTCAACCATCTCTAAAACTTTGACAAAGATTTTTACATTCTCATCAGTTGTCTCCTCCCAAAGCTTCTGCCATTTCTGCATTGAGTTTTTAGCAGATTCAAAATCAGGGGCCTCAATTGCTTTAGACCATGACTCTAAGAACTGATGCACATACTTTTCTGTATCTTGTTTGACTCCATCTATCCACATTGTTTGGTTTTTTATGATTTTTGAATTGTTATTGAGAATCTTTTTCCAGATTGGCAAGCATTCTATTCTGGAATCCTCATCAACCCAGCTCCAATAATCAAAACTCTTTTGAAGAGATTCTGTCAGAATGTTGTTCATTTTACGGGAGTACCTGACAGTATTGCTTGGATGCGTTTAACAATGTCATTTGGGGTTCCTGCATTGTCCAAGGTAACCACTAGGAGCATCTTACTGCCGAACGGAAATATTGCCCTTACCAGATTATCGTAGACCTGTAAGGTATAGTTTGCATTTCCAATTTTCTCTGAGAGGGAATTTCTGAAATTCCAAGAGTCTATAGTATGCTTTAAGGCAATTTTATTTTCTTCTTCAGTCAGGAGGTCCGTCACCCCATCCATTTTGCGTTTAAAGATATTGTTTCCTTTTAAATCATAAATCATCACATATCTTATATTCCCAGAAACATGCAATATGCTGTTTAGGAATTTTTCTTGATCTACTAGCTTTAGATTTTCCATGGCGAAGTATGGTGCTGAAGATATTGTTAAAGTGATTGAGAGTTGATTTGATTTAAAATTAAATCAAAAATAATATGCCTTTAATATCAAATCCAAGATCCGTTACATTAGTGCGGCATAGACACAGCATGTCATAGTCTTCACCGTATCCAGATTCCTTCATGAACTTGTTTAGATAATATTGATATTGATGCTGAGTTGCTTTTGATTTTACAGATTCCAAAAAGAGCAAAAGACTTCGCTGCATAAGATCCCTGAGAAATCATAGTATTTTAGCTCAAGGTATGAGAAATATTGGATTATATAACGCTTTGAGAATCCTTCATTACTTGTCTGATCCCCTTGAAACTGAATTAGTAGAACCTATAGAAGAATCAATAGAAGAAGTTTCAGATTTAGAAGTAGAAGAAAATGCAGGGTTGAACAAGGCTCTTGATACTTATCGAAAAATAATTGAAAAGGGAGATGGTAAAGAGATACTTACAGAGAAAGAGCAAGAAAAATTAGAAAAAAGAATCAAAGAGATTGAAGAGAGAGAAGTTGTTGAAAATGTGGAAGAACATGATCCAATTGAAATTCCATGTGAAAAAGGAAAAATCACAATTGGACCACCAACACTTACAAGATTTGAAAAGGCAAGAATAATGGGTGCAAGAGCACTGCAGTTATCACTGGGAGCACCACCATTTATTCCAATTCCAAAAACTGCAAGAATCTCACTAGATATTGCAATGGAGGAGCTTGAGCAAAGGGTAATACCAATCACAATTAGAAGAGTGCTGCCAAATGGAGATTATCAAAATATTCCAATTGATTATTTTGATTGAATGGACCAATCGTCGATAAAACTTAAAAGAACAGAAAATTGCTGATTGTTGAATAATGCTCATGGAAGAGATTAAGGAGGAAAATGGTCAAGAGCAGATCAAAAAATCTGATGATGTTATCATTTACATTCGAAACGATCCTGTAATGCAATCAGCTGTAGATGTTTTGTCACAGTTAGGAAATAAAAAACAAATTATTTTACGAGCTAAAGGAAATTCAATTCCAAATGCTGTTGCAGTAGCTAATATTATAACAGAAAAAATGATGAAAGGGAATTCCAAAATAGAAAAGATAAAGCTTGACACAGAATCTGCCCCAGGAATTGGCAGAATGCTTTCTACAATTGAGATTATATTAAATAAAATTTAGTAGATGCTACCAGGTCCTTTTAGAAGCATATTCTCACATTCTTTACAGACTTTTTCATCAATGTTTGATTCTAGATTATGATGAATCTCACAAATTAACAAGCTGGATTTTATATAATTACAAAGACCAATGAATTTTGAAAGACTTGATGGAGTATATGCCATATCAGAAGACAAATTATCACTTAGATCATTAATCATTATTGCAACTTGTTTTTCAGCTAAAAGTTTTGAAATTAGAGATGGATCACCACGAGTTCCCCTAATGTAGTTGCTAATAGCTGCTTGAGTAACACCTAGCATCTTTGAGATTTCATCTTCACGAATATTATGATCCTCAGCCAATTTTTTTGCCAGAATTGCCCTTAAGGCAGGAATGAGAGTTTTTGATTCAATCTCAGCTGGAAGTAACATTAAACCACAAGTATTCTATAAAGGATTTAAAGTTTGCAATAAATCAAAAAATCAATCATAAAAGATAGAGTCAAATTATCAAGCCAACCTATTTTAGATTCAATGACACTGCGGAATTGTTGGAGGAAATTTCCAAAAAGTTATTTGAATTAATCAAAGAATCATGTATGTCTTGCAAATCAAACACAATTGCGCTTTCAGGGGGACTAGACAGTACAATCATTGCTTACTTTCTAAAGGAAAGAAAACCCAATGGAATTGCAGTAATTGCTCAAGACTTTGTGTCAAATGATTTGACATATTGCCAAATGGTATCAAAACAATTTAAAATTCCATTAAAGATCCACAATACAAGTACTCCTGAGATTTTATCCGCAATTGAGGAGACGATAAAAATTCTCAAAAATTTCAATGATATAGAGATCAGAAATAATGTTGTAATGTATTTGGCAGTAAAATGGGTAAAAGATCAAGGATTAAAAGGAGTAATCACAGGGGATGGTGCAGATGAATTATTTGCAGGCTATAATTTTTTAGTAAACAAACCCAAAGACGAATTAGATAAAGAAATTCAAAGAGTTTGTTCTGTCATGCATTTTCCAACCCAGAAAATTGGAGACGCATTAGGAATTAAAATAGAATCACCTTTCTTAGATGAGAAAATAGTAGAGTTTGCAAAGAAAATCCCATCAGAACTTAAGGTAAACAATAAAGAAGGAAAACACTATGGAAAATGGATCCTACGAAAAACATTTGAAAAAGAAATTCCCTATCAAATTGCGTGGAGAGAAAAATCACCAATGCAAGAAGGTTCAGGCACAGCAGGGCTTACAAATTTGTTTGAATCAGTTATCAGCAATGACAAATTTGAAGAAAAGAAAAAAAACATAGAAAAAACTGACGGTGTACTCATCAGAACAAAGGAATCAGCGTATTATTACGAAATTTTTAAAAGATTTTATGGTAATCCGTCTAGTAACGCAGAAAATTTATGTCCATATTGTAAGTATAATGTAGAAAACTCGAAATTTTGTAGAATGTGTGGTGCTTTTCCAATCTAGCTGTTTTTGTATTTACGTGGTTTTTTCATAAAAATTCTTCTGCAACCATTACAACAAAAATAGAATTTTTTTCCATTATGCTCATGTTCAAGAGCAAGTTCTTTGTCAAGTTCAATACCACAAACAGGATCCACCGGCACGAATTTTTCACTGAATGTTTCTATTTATAGATTGACTAAATATACAATGTTTGAATTTTTGAATTTTTTATTGATGTAAATAATAGTCACTATAGAATTATTTTCATTCTAATTTAAAATTTAAAATTTAAAATTCATAGAATGCCTACAAAATCAATTTTAAGACGTAGTAATAATGTCTAGGATTTTTTTTGGCAAAACTCCATAGTCTGAATCAGGTTCTGTCACAACATATAGTATGTCTTCATTAAGTAGAAAACTAAGTGCTAATGCTCTTTGTCTAGATGCAAGTGCAAAATTAACGGGGCCAAGTTGCTTATCAAACTCTTTTCTCATTTTCACCCTTAACGCTAGCTCCATGAAAATCATTTCATCATCTTTTTCATTTTCAAGTGGGGTTACATTTTCCTTCATTCCACCTGCAACTAGTCTACCACGTTCATTGACAACTCCTACAAACCTTATCTTTGGATCAAGAGATTTTACCATATCACAAATTTTTGTATAATCATAAATCTTTGACAAATTTCACTTTGTCTGTCAAAGTCTCCCATTTATTAGCTTTCTAAAATCTCTAAAATCAAATTTGAATTTGATAAAAAATTAAGACGTTAATTTCTTAATGAGGGTTAGAAATTCGTCTTCAGGAATTGAAGGAATTTTCATAATATTCATGTTTTCAGATACGTGTTCTGAAGATTTTTGTCCAATTAACGGGGCCAATACACCAGGAGAAGAGCGAATGAATTGTAGTGCACGAAGAGAGGGCTTAAGATCACTAAATTCTGGCATGACTCCCGGATTTAGTAATCTTCCTTGCATTAATGGAACGCTGGTAAATACACCAATACCAAGCCGTACTGCAGCTTCAAGAATTGAGATAGATTCTCCATCAAACAGTTGATTTTTTGTCAACAATGCTTGATCATAATACATGTTGTATGGAAGCTGGATGAACCTAAATCCATGTTTTTGACCTCCAGCTTTTTTTGCCATTTCCACAGTATCTTTTAGTGATAAATATTGAGAATTATCAGGTGTAACTCTAAAGCATTCCCAAGTTGCCATTCCATAGTACTTGATTTTACCTTCAATTCTTTTTTGCTCATATAATTCAAATACGGATTGAAGGCTTTCCAAAAAAATGTCTTTTGAGATATCTTTTATTTGTCCTTCAATTGCATTATGCAGATACAACAAATCAATACATTCAAGATCTAAATTTTTGAGGCTACGTTCAAGTTGATCATTTAGATATGTTGTTGTCATACAATGATATCCTGAAGTTATGTCACCTTCCTTCACAATGCCTTTTGAGACATATTCATTTTTTACATATTCCCAAAAATCTTGTTTAATATCTGCATCATTTGTGACGTAACCGTTTTTTGTACTGAGAAAAATTTGATCACGTGAAATTTTTCCTTCTTGAATTAATTCAGAAATTGCTTTTCCTACTGAACGTTCAGCTTTTTGTGATCTATAATTAATGGCAGTATCAATCACATTAATCCCAGACAGAATAGATTGTTTTACTGCATTTGTGACAATTCGATCTGTTTCATCATTAGATTCTCCTAGATATGTTCCCATACCGACGTTAGACAAGGTCAAATTCTGAAATTTATTAAAATTAGTTCTTAATACGTTGGAATTTTCTGCAAATCTTAAAGTGCCCTCAGAAGTAGCAAAACCAGAAATCATAATTTAACTACAAAAATACAGCATTTATGTTTAGATCAATGAGTCTATCAAAAAACCAGTTACAAACAATATGCCTGTTATCCTACTAAACATCAAAGTAGAAGACATTGAAGGGATCATTGCATCTATTGAGTCAAAGTTTCTTTTTAATCCTAATCCCCCTCTAATCATTAAAGGGACACTCAGAAACGTGATTAAAGAAAAAATTGGGAATAATTCAAAAATCACGCCTAGAGACAAAACAGAATATGAAATTGTAGGAAAAATCCAAAAAATCATTTTTGCCTTTTTTTTACCAAGAACAATAACCAGAGTTTTTCTACCTTTTGACTTGTCTGCATCATGATCAGGAAAAGAAGCAATGAATAAAACAAGTGAAGATAAAACGCCTACAACTATTCCTGCAAGAATAGATTCAACAGATATCTGATTTGATTGTATAAAATAAGTTCCAAGAACAATCATAGTGCCCTTTACTGCTACAAAGAATTCTGCCAAACCAGAATCAACAATTTTTGTTGAATAAAAGTAGATTGAAAGTATTGCAAAACCTAAAATTACTGCAACTATTATTCCATCCGTAATTACAAAATAAACCCCAATGATACTTCCAATAATTAAAAATGCGATTCCTGCACGATAAACGGATTTAGGTTTTAACAATCCTTCAGGTAAGACTCCAGTGCCGCCACTCATTTTAGTTCTTTTTGTTTTAGTGTCAATACCACGTTTGTAATCCCAATAATCATTTAGCAGATCTACACTGGCATGCAATGCTAATACTCCGCCAAATGTTAGTATAGCATCAAAAATTTCAATTGAATAATTTTGCCACCAATTAATTGAAAGCCCCACTGAAACTGCAATTACTGAAGCTAAAAGGAATCTGATTCGAATAACTCTAAGCCATACTAATATCATCAAACTATCTGTAAGAATCTTTTTCTAGTTAAATTTCCTACCATCTACTTTAATAGAATAATTAGAATAATAGTGAATACTTGAAAAATACAAAATTATGAAAGTAAAAGAATCTAAACTAGAGACTCATCGCTAACTTCAATAGGTTTTCTACCCATGAATCCAGAATCCTTTTCATGCCAAAATTTAATCTCAGTTTCACCATATTTCCAACACAGCCATACCTCTTCATCAAAACGCTTTGAGGGAAAATCAAGCAGTCCTTGTTCAATGCTTTTTACCACAACCCCAGTATTTTCAAGAATCTCAAGTGACTCATAAAATTGAGTAATTGCAGAATTGAGTTTTTGCTTTAAAGTAACATATTCTTCAAATGTGTTTGTAGTAGAAAGACTAATCTGAAGCTCTTGTTCTAATTTTGAGATTTGGTTCTTTTTTGCCAGAGCAAACTCATATTTTTTGATAACATCAGGTAATGCGGAATTTGCCTCATTTGTTGTAAAATAGGAAAACATGAAATTATCAATCTCAGTCTTGATTAAAAATCTTAGGTGCAAATTTATTAAGAAATATTTCCGTCTCAGAATATGAGCCAAGAAGATCAATTAGAAATGCTAATTACTCAAACTATTAATGGTGCCATCGCAACAATTCCTGCCTATTTAGAGGAAATAAAACAAAACAAAGATACACTCAAAGTGGAAAATGCAGAAGAATTTGTTTATGGGATGATCATGGGGATGGCATTAGGAATGAGTGGAGCATTACTTAGTGCACAAAAAGAAATGCCAACTGCTGAAGACCAAATGAAAGTACGAGATATAAGTATACAAACACATACCACAAATTAGAGAAAGGATTTTTAATTGATAGAATTTTCTAACGTAGAGCAAAAATTTCTTCATTCATTAGAAAATGCAAGGATTGCAACATCACATGATGATATTCCACATGTAAAGCCGGTTTCATTTATCTTTCACAACGATTCAATTTTGATTGCAACTGATTACGACACTAGAACTTTTAAAAATTTAAAAAATAATCCAAATATTGCAGTTACTATTGATATCTATAAATCTGGAGGACATAAAGCAGTATGTATTCAAGGCGAATCAAAAATTATAGAAAATGGAGAAGAATTTAAAAAAATATATAAAATGTTTTATAAGAAATTTGCATGGGTCAGAAATGAACCATGGAATGAGAATGAAGCCCCATTTTTAGTAATAATCCCTAAATCAAAGGTTAGTTGGGGTCTGAAATAAACTAAAAAACAAGAACAATATGAAAAATCAAACAGAAACTAGTTTCAAAAATAGTAAAATATTAACTATCAATATTTAATTTCAAATCAAATGGCACAAAAGATCAAGTGTTCACATATTTTAGTTCAAAAACAAAGCGTAGCATTAGAAATTTGTGAGAGAATAAAGAAAGGTGAGAAATTTGGAAAGTTGGCAAAAGAATTATCAATTGATTCTGGGAGTGCCAAAAAAGACGGAAGCCTTGGATATTTTACAAAAGGAATGATGGTAAAACCATTTGAAGAAGCAGCATTCAAATTACAAGTAGGGCAAGTGTCTGAACCAATCAAAACAGAATTCGGATATCATGTTATCAAAAGATTCGGATAGAAGATAGATCTATTTTTTGTTTCATTTTTTTATTGCTTTTGTAGACATTTTTCCTAAGATAGAAAAATTCTTAGAAAAGTAGCAGAAACAAGAAATTACACCTTAAACCTGAAGACATATAACATAAAGTTTTTTCACAAGAACCAAATTGTCAGAGTATGACAATTCTAACAGAAAAAGCAATAGAAGAAATACTCTGTTATTTGGAGAGAGTGATTGCCAACCTGGCCAAAGAGATAATTAAGAACTCTGAATTCCAAAATGACTTTCAAGAACTTGAGAATTTTCTTTCAAATCAGTTTGACATTAGACTTGAAAATCTGCTTCGTTTCAAAGACAGCAGTATTCATCATCTAGAATCTGGGATGAAAAATAGAATGATTCAGCGAAAAAAAGAATTGCTAGGAGAAATCAAAAACCAGATAGAAGGCTAAAGAAATGCATCTAATCCATTTTTTTGAGATTTAGTTTCTTGATTTTTTAGTAAGATTTTGGTCATTTTATCACCCATAGACTTTGAAGCAGACATCTTTCTTTTACCTATCCAGTAGTAGGTCTCATCAATCGTATCCTTTGCAATCAAAACAACTAATTTACCAGTATCTTTTCTTCCTGTCCTACCTCTTCTTTGAATAAATCGAATAGAGCTTGGAACGTTATCATAAAAGACAACCTGATTTACTTCAGAGATATCCAGTCCTTCTTCACCAACACGTGTTGCAACTAATACTCTAAAGAGTCCATCTCGAAACTTTTGAACAGTTTCAATTTGCTTTTTTTGTTTAAGACCAGTCTCTCCAGATTTACCAATCAAAACTCCCGTAGAAATTCCCATTTCAGTGAGTTTCTTATAGATGACATCTACAGAATCACGATAGCTGGTAAATATCAAAGCCTTGCCAGGAACAGATTCAATAATTTCTTTTAATTTTGGAATTTTTGAGTGCTCAATTCCTTTTGATTGTGCATCTTTTGCCAGATATATTGCTCTGGTAAAATTTGGATCAACTTCAAACAATTCTCTAATGCCGGCACCTTTTTTTGTTTGTGCTCTCTCACAGAATTTCAAAAAAGAAGTAATACCGTGAGCTTCTAAAATATTCAATGCATAATGAATTCTGATTGCAGTAAAGAGAGGCTTTGCTGAGCGTCTATTTTGGTTTAAAACAAACTGTCGAATTCGCAATAATGCAGACAGTGATTGTTGTTCTGCTAATCGAATTCCATTTTTTCTTAGAATATCATATCGCTCGTCCAATGCAAGTTTTATCAAGGTTTGAATAGATTTCATTTCGGGAGGGAGTTCAACATTAATCCACTGTGTGTTTGTCTGTTGTGTATATGGCTTAACATCCTTACTGTCTTCTGTTCTTTCAGCAACGCTTGCAATTCGAAGTTTAGTCAAAATCTCTGTTGCTTTGTCTTTTTCACTAGGAAGGGTAGCTGTCATTCCAAGAATTCTTGCATTGGAATCAGTAAATCTTTGAGCAATTCCAGAATAAGCATAATCCCCTACAGTTCGGTGAACCTCATCAAAGACAACCAGATTGAACTGATCAGGAGATATGATTTGTCTATCAAGATCATTTTTGGTAATTTCTGGAGTTGCACAAATGACACTATTTTTCCAAAGTTTTGTTCTTTTTTGAACAGTATCCTCTCCAGTAATTAATGAAATATCATCAAGAGTAAGATTTTCTTTTAGAAATTCATAGTGTTGGTTTACCAATACCCTGGTAGGTGCCAAAAACAAAATACCGCCTGTTCCCTTAGCTAGATATGTAGCAATTACTTGTAATGCTATAGCAGTCTTACCCAACCCCGTGGGTAAAACAACAATACAATTTTCTTGAATGGCCTGATTTGCCAAATTAACCTGATAATCCCTTTTTTCAATTGAATTTTTTTTTACATATTTTTGTTCTATAAATTCTGTCAAATCTGAGTTCAAAACCGACTTTATTGATTTTATGCTTTTGTATAGTCAAAAACTAGTCATTACTCAATATAGATCACATATTTTTTAAATAAAAATAGAGAATCAAGATGGTATAATTCCACAGTCATAGAAAATCAGTCATAGAAAATCAGTCATAGAAAATCAGTCATAGAAAATCAGTCATAGAAAATCAGTCATAGAAAATCAGTCATAGATATCTTCAAAAAAAAGAAAAACCAGTTTGGTAAAATTATCAATAAAAAAAGATATGTTCAATAAATAAAAAAACTGAAAAATACAGATAAATCACACAAAATTTAAAAAATAAAAAGCAAGAAAAAATCAGTTATTCTAATTTCTTCTTTGCTTTGTTAATCATCGCTATCTCTTCACGGAGATGTAATTTCAACAAACGTTCATGATCTTTTTTATGAACGCTATATGCCTTGTTAAGAGATTGTTTTGACTTTGCTCTTTTTACAGCATTTTGAAATTTTTTGTGGATGATATTTACTTGAGATGTATAGTTTGCCATCAAAGAAATCTTTTTCTCAACATTAAAGAAGTTTGCGGATATGTTATCATTGATCGAATCAAATAGCGATCAAATCGAATCAATATATTGAACAGATAGAGAATAGATTCGTGAGTCAATCATTTGAGAGACCAAACTGGGATGAGTATTTTATGCTTCAAGCTGAATTGGCAAAGCTTCGTTCAAATTGTATGACAAGGCAAGTAGGAGCAGTAATTGTTCGCAACCATAGACAACTGGCTACAGGATATAATGGAACACCACCAGGGATTAAAAATTGCTTTGAAGGGGGATGTAAAAGATGTCAAATGAGAATGGAGGGAAAAATAGAGTCAGGTGCATCACTTGACAGATGTCTTTGTAATCATGCAGAGGCCAACGCAATAATGCATTGCGCAATTTTGGGCATTGAAGCAGGAATAGAAGGGGCAATACTATACACAACTTTTGTTCCATGTTTAGAATGCACAAAGATGGCAATAACAATAGGAATTAGAAAATTTGTTTGTCTTGATTCTTACCCTGAAACAGATTTTGATTTACTAAAAGAAGCAGGAGTAAAAGTAATCAAATTAGAGAAAAACAGTATTGCAAAATGGTCAAAAGAATTAGCAAGCAATTATGAAAAGTCTGGGATAAAATGCAAGTCAGAGTAGCCCAATCAGAAAACACGATGATTATGCCACCATCAATGTTGGTATCTGCCACATATGACAATATGTCCAAATCTGCAGTGTTAAAATTTTATGACCCAAAATCAGAGAAAATAATTTTATGGAGAGATGAAATTGAACACAAACCTTACTGTTATTCTAGATTATCACCTGAAGAATTAGATTTCTTACAGGAAAGAGACGATGTATTAAAAATTGAAACCGTAAAGAAGCATGATTTGATGAAAGATGAAGAAATAAGCATATCAAAAATTACAGTCACAGATCCACTTGCAATTGGAGGAACAACAGGAGATAAGAGCATTAGAAATATCATCGATACATGGGAATCAGACATCAAGTATTATGAGAATTATCTATATGACAGATCATTAATCGTAGGAAAATATTATGAAGTGATAGAGGGTAAAATAAAATCACATGATTTAGAGATTTCAGATGAAGTAAAACTTGCACTAAAGAGTTTGTTGTGGGACAAGGTGGATAGTAAAAGCATGGTAGATGCAAATGAATTCAAAGACTTTATCTCAGAATGGGCAAATCTTCTCAATCAGCCGATTCCAAAAATTAAAAGAATGAGCATAGATATTGAAGTGGAGGCTGAAATTGGAAGAATTCCAGATCCAAAGATTGCTGAAAAAAAAGTCACTGCAATAGGATTCAAAGGAACTGACGGTTTTGATAAGATTTTTGTTTTAAGAACTGAAGGAATTGAAGAAGGAAAAAATGAACTAGACTCACAAGTAGAGGTAGTATTTTATGAAAAAGATAAAGAAAAAGAGATGATTGCAGATGCATTTAAAATAATTTCAAACTATCCATTTGTTGTAACATACAACGGTGATGAATTTGATTTACCCTATCTATATAACAGAGCAGAAAAACTTGGAATAAAGAATCAAGACAACCCGTTATACATGATGAGGGATTCAGCTACACTAAAGCATGGTGTCCATCTTGATTTGTACAGAACACTCTCAAATAGATCTTTTCAAATCTATGCATTTAGTCAGAAATACACAGATTTTTCTTTAAACAGTGTATCAAAAGCTCTTTTAAACAAAGAAAAAATTGATTACGGGTTAGAAATAGACGAATTAAATCTCTACCAAACTGCAAATTATTGCTATAATGATGCCTTGTTAACATATGAGCTTACAAGCTTCAATCACGATCTTTTAATGAATTTACTCGTTATTATTGCAAGAATCGGAAGAATGCCGATTGATGATATTGCAAGAATGGGAGTTTCTCAATGGATTCGAAGTCTTTTGTATTATGAACATAGACAAAGAAATGCACTTATTCCAAAAAGAGAAGAGCTGCAAAGAAGATCAGAAGGAGTTATGTCAGATGCAGTAATCAAAGACAAAAAATACAGAGGAGGACTGGTGGTAGAACCAAAGGAAGGTATTCACTTCAATGTTGTTGTAATGGATTTTGCAAGTCTATATCCAAGTATTATCAAGATCAGAAATTTATCATATGAAACAGTAAGATGTGTTCATGAGGAATGCAAAAAAAATGCCATACCTCAAACAAACCATTGGACATGCTCAAAGAGAAATGGGATCACGGCAATAATCATTGGGTCACTGAGAGACTTGAGAGTGAATTACTACAAAAGCCTCTCAAAAAAAGAAACATTAACAGATGAACAAAGACAACAATACACTGTTGTCAGTCAAGCACTCAAGGTAATTCTGAATGCCAGTTATGGTGTAATGGGGGCAGAAATTTTTCCACTATATTTTCTGCCAGCAGCAGAAGCTACTACAGCTATTGGAAGATATACAATCTTAGAAACAATCAAAAAATGTGAGAATGCAGGAATTGAGGTTCTTTATGGAGATACAGATTCTTTGTTTATCAAAAATCCAAATAAAGAACAAATTCAAAAAGTAATAGAACAAGCAAAAAAAGAACATGGTGTAGATTTAGAGATTGATAAAGTGTATCGATATTGCGTACTAAGCCAAAGAAAGAAAAACTATTTGGGTGTAACAATGGATGGAAAAGTGGATGTTAAAGGATTAACTGGAAAGAAATCACATACACCACCATTTATCAGAAAATTATTTTATGAGTTGTTAGATTTCTTATCTAAAGTTCAAACAGTTGAAGATTTTGAGAAAGCCAAAAAACAAATTTCAGATAAAATTGTAACATGCGCAAAAAAAGTAGAAGAGAAAGAGATTCCACTAGAAGATTTGACTTTTAATGTAATGATAAGCAAATCCCCTTCAGAATATGTAAAGACAGTTCCTCAGCACATCAGAGCAGCAAAATTACTTGAGTCAATAAGAGAAGTCAAAAAGGGAGATAAAATATCATATGTCAAGATCATTAACAAACCAGGGGTAAAGCCATTAGAGATGGCAAAGAAAGAAGAAATTGATTCAAAAAAATACATGGAGTTTATGGAATCCACACTCGAACAAATCACATCATCAATGGACTTGGATTTTGACAAAATGCTTGGCAAACCAAAACAAACAGGATTAGACGAGTTCTTCTGGAATTAGGATTGAGAGGAATGGAGATAGACGGAACACTGCTTACTATTTTGGGAGTTACGGCAGGAATTCTGATTTTATCGGGATGGGTAGAGCAAATCATCAAAGGATATAAAACAAAAAGTCTCAAGGATGTCTCAAAATATCTTATGATCTTTATTTCAATAGGAGCAATTCTATGGCTAGTTTATGGATTTATTGTATCAGATATCTTCATTATAGGCACAAACATTGCAGCAATATTTCTTATGATGACAGTTTTGGTTATGAAAAAAAGATATGATGCAATATCAAAATCAAGACTGGATCGAATCAAAGATTAAATAGAATGCAAAAAGTTCCAAAGAAAGAATGTTCATAATAAATTGTAAAAACTATGAAGAGGTTGCTGGAGAAAAGATAGTAAAATTTGTAAAGACTGCAGAAAGAATTTCAAAAAAATATAAAATAAAAATTGCAATAGCACCACCCCAGCATCTCATAGGAGTGGTTGTTAAAAGTTCCATTCCAATTTTAGCCCAACATGTGGATGATTCTAAAGTAGGGAGCACAACAGGTTTTGTAATTCCAGAATTACTAAAAAAATCTAAAGTAAGTGGTTCACTCATTAATCACAGTGAGCACAGAATTACAAGTAAAGAAATTGCACAACTTGTTTCAAAACTAAAAGAACTGAAAATGATTTCAGTATTATGTGTCAAAGATGTAACAGAAGTAAAAAAATATGCAAAATTAAATCCAGAATATATTGCAATAGAACCTCCAGAGTTAATTGGTTCAGGAAAGGCAGTATCTAAAGAAAAACCAGAGCTAATAACAAAGGCTGCTGAGGCAGTAAAGAGTGCAAAAAACAATACAAAATTACTGTGTGGTGCAGGAATTGTTTCTGGAGAAGATGTTTCTAAAGCAATAGAATTAGGATCAAAAGGCATTCTAGTTGCAAGCGGAATTATCAAAGCAAAAGACTGGGACAAGATAATGTCTGAATTTGCTAAGTCAATGGTTTAATACCCCCTTTTTTAGACTTGATAATCGTAAAAAATGAAACAAGTTTATTTTTTTGATGAAGGAGATGGTAAAAACAAGAAATTGTTAGGAGGAAAGGGAGCAGGTCTTTGCGAGATGACCAAACTGAAACTGCCAGTTCCTCCAGGATTTACAATTACAACAGAGGTTTGCAAAAAATACTATGAAAATGACAAAAGACTTCCAAAAACACTCATGGGTGAAGTGAAAAAGAATATTGCAAAAATTGAAAAAAGAACAGGAAAAAAATGGAATTCTAAATCAAATCCTCTACTAGTATCGGTACGATCAGGGGCAGCAATATCCATGCCTGGAATGATGGATACTATATTGAATCTGGGATTAAATGATCAAACAGTAATAGGACTGGCAGAGAAAAGCAGCAATCCAAGATTTGCATTGGATTCCTATAGAAGATTTATTCAATTATTTGGCAAAGTTGTATTTGGAGTAGCAGATAACAAATTTGATGATGTTTTAAATGCGGCAAAAAAGAATCAAAATGTTGTAGTTGACAGCGATTTAAATGAAGAATCATTAAAAACAGTTGTTAAGCAATACAAGCAGATTTGTGAGAAACATATAGGAAGAAAATTTCCAGTAGATCCTACTGAACAATTAGAGCTTGCAATCAAAGCAGTTTTTGGTAGTTGGATGGGAGAAAGAGCAATTGTATACAGAGAGAGAAACAACATTACAAAAGACATCGCAGATGGTACTGCAGTAAATGTAGTTTCAATGGCATTTGGAAATATGGGTAATGATTGTGCTACTGGTGTTGTCTTTACAAGAAACCCAGGGGATGGCTCACGCCATATTTATGGAGAATATTTAGTTAATGCTCAAGGAGAAGACGTTGTTGCAGGGGTAAGAACGGGAAAACAAGTAGATGAGATGAAAAAAGAACTTCCTGAATCATACAAGCAATTAACAAAGACATGTGAAAGATTGGAGAAACATTACAAGGAACCACAAGATATTGAATTTACAATTGAGCAAGGTCGCTTTTATTTATTGCAAACAAGAAACGCAAAGATGAATGCAGTGGGAATGGTAAAAACATCAGTAGACATGTTCAAAGAAAAACTAATTGACAAAAACAGAGCAATAACAAGATTACAAGCCGAACAATTAGAGCAACTCTTACACAAAACAATCGATTCAAATGCAATAAAGAATTTTACCCAGCTTGCAAAGGGAATTGCAGCATCACCAGGCGCTGCAAGTGGTTTAGCAGTATTTGATGTTAAAAGAGCAACACAGATGGGAGAGAACGGCGTCAAAGTAATTCTAATCAGAGAAGAAACAAAGCCTGAAGACGTACCAGCATTCTTTGAATCTGTTGGAATTTTAACTAGTAGGGGTGGAAAAACATCACATGCCGCAGTAGTAGCAAGAGGAATGGGCAAACCATGTATTGTTGGATGTTCGGATTTGAAAATTGATTATGAGAATAACCAATGTAGTGTAAATGGAAAGACTGTCCATGAGGATGAGTCTATAACAATTGATGGTAGCACAGGTTCAGTATTCATAGGAGAAGTGCCTACGATTGAGCCAAAAATCACACAAGACTTTAAAACAGTATTGGAATGGGCACAAAAAGCAAAGAAGATAGGGATTAGAGCAAATGCAGACACACCAGAGAGCGCCAAATTAGCAAGAGAGTTTGGAGGTCAAGGAATAGGACTGTGTAGAACAGAAAGAATGTTCAATGGAAAAGACAGAATTGGTCTATTTGTAGATATGATTATGGCTGAAAATATTGAAGAACGAAAGAAAGTTCTAAACAAATTAGGCCAATTACAAAAAAGTGATTTCATTGAAATTCTAAATACGATGGAGGGATATCCTGTGACAATTAGACTTTTAGATCCACCATTACACGAATTTTTACCAAATCCAGAAGAATTATCAGAAAAAATTCACAAATTAGAATCAACAAATGACAAAGATGAGCTTGAAAAATCAAAAATTATTTTAAAAAGAGCAAGAGAACTAGCAGAGATAAACCCAATGATGGGGCACCGAGGAGTAAGAGTTGGAATCACATATCCTGAAATTTATGAAATGCAAATTCGTGCAGTATTTGAGGCAGCTGCAGAACTAGCTAAAAAGAAAATCAATGCACATCCACAAATCATGATTCCTCAAATTAGCAGTATTGCAGAATTAAATCATATTAAAAAAATCTACGATGAAATAAAAAAAGAAATGGAATCAAAACATAAAATGAGACTAAAGATCAACTTTGGGACAATGATTGAAGTTGTAAGAGCGGCATTAACTGCAAATGAACTTGCAAGTACTGCAGAATTTTTCAGTTTTGGCACAAATGATCTTACACAAGGGACATTTAGTTTTAGTCGTGAAGATGTGGAAGGAAAATTCCTTCCAGAATATATGGATAAAGAAATTCTTGAGAGAAATCCATTCCAATCAATTGATGTAAACGGAGTAGGCAACCTCATGAAGATAGGAATTTCCAATGGTCGAAAAGTAAAACCCAAAATGGAAATTGGGATTTGTGGGGAACATGGCGGTGATCCAAACTCCATTAAATTCTGTCACAATGCAGGATTAAGCTATGTTAGTGCGTCACCTCACAGAATACCTATTGCTTTAATTGCAGCCGCCCAAGCAGCAATAGAGCAGCCAAAAATGGTAAAAAAGAGAAAGTAGGTCACAGCAGATTTTAAAATAAGGAATCACCCATTCATAGTAAATTGTTACCTAGAATTGATGCCATAAAGCAAATGAGGAAGAAGATAGGAATTACACAAAAAAAACTAGCCACAATGACAGGTGTAAGTACATCTATGATAAACCAGATAGAATCAGGAAGAAGTCAACCAAGCTATGAGACTGCAAAGAGGATATTTGAGATCTTGGCAAGTTTGGAAGGAAAAACAGCCTCGCACACTGCAGGAGATTTTTGCAGTACTGACATTGTAAAACTAAAGCCAAGTAACACACTACATGATGCAATAAAAAAAATGCATCAGCTATCAATTAGTCAAATTCCGATATTTGATGGACATGATTTAGTAGGTATTGTTTCAGAAGACGGAATTGTAAAACATCTTGCAGATGTTGGAGAATCAGAATTAAAAAATGCAAAAATAGCAGACACTATGGAACCAGTTCCCCCAATAGTTGATTATAACACTCCTGCAAAT